>NZ_RZSC01000240.1:0-7990 GCF_003998155.1 Mesorhizobium sp. M1E.F.Ca.ET.063.01.1.1 | reverse complement strand
GTGGAAAGCCCGATATGCGGATGCGGGCGCACGTCGATCGCATGGCCGGCGCGCAGGATGGCCGGCCCCATGCGGTCGAAGAAGATGAACGGTCCGACCAGCCTGCGTTTTGCGGTCGGCAAGGCGCGGCGGACCTCGAAGCCGCCGATGTCCTTGGCGTTGGGGATCACCATCAATTCGATCTGGTCGCAGGCGAAGGCGTCGCCGGCCTCGGGATCGTTGCCTGGAAAGAAGCTCATGGCAGGTCTCAGGCGAAGCGGAGCGCGGATCTGGCTTTCGCCTTGGCCGCCTCTTCCTCGCGATTGCGCGGATGCTGGGTGGTTTCCATCGAATCGAGCAGTTCGCGCGCCGCGGCGGCAATCGCCTCGACGGCATGGTGGAAGGCGTGCTCGTTGCGCTTGGAGGGCTTGGTCGAGCCGCTCAGCTTGCGCACGAACTGCAGGGCTGCATCATGGACCTCGTCGTCGGTTGCCGGCGGTTCGAAGTTGAACAGGGTCTTGATGTTTCGGCACATGCTTGAACTCCTTGCAACACACCTTACTCGGCGTCGAGCGGCTCCGTTCCAACCGGCTTGCCGTCGCGCGAAAGCCTGATCTTCTCGACTTTGTCCTCGGCCGCCTTGAGCAACCGGTCGCAATGCGCCTTCAGCGCCTCGCCGCGCTCGTAGATCCGGATGGACTGGTCGAGCGGGACGTCGCCGCGCTCCAGATCATCGACGATCTTCTCCAGCGCGTCGAGCGCCTGTTCGAAGCTCATCGTTTTGACGTCTTGGTTAGCTTCATCAGCCATCATTTATCCTTTCATCAGCCGCCCGACATGGGCGGCGACCGAAAATGCCAGTCCCTGCAGATCGTAGCCGCCCTCCAGCAGGCTGACGAGCCGGTTGCCGCTATGGCGCCCGGCGCGCTCCATCAACTGGCCGGTTGCCCAATCGAAATCGTCCTCGGTCAGGTTGATCTCGGCGAGCGGATCGCGATGGTGCGCATCGAAGCCGGCGGAAATGATGATCAGGTCCGGCGCGAACGCGTCGATCGACGGCAGCACGCGCGAAAGGAAGGCGTCGCGGAACAGCTCGCTGCCGGTGCGGGGTGCCAGCGGCGCGTTGACGATGTTGCCGGCGCCGGTTTCGCTTTTCGCGCCGGTGCCCGGATAGAGCGGCATCTGGTGCGTCGAGCAATAAAGCACCGACGGATCGTCCCAGAAGATGTCCTGCGTGCCGTTGCCGTGGTGGACGTCCCAATCGACGATGGCGACGCGCTCGGCCTGATGCTTCTTCTGTGCATGACGGGCGGCGATCGCCGCGGTGTTGAACAGGCAAAAGCCCATCGCGGTGGTCTTTTCGGCGTGGTGGCCGGGCGGGCGCGCGGCGACGAAGGCATTGGCGGCGCGGCCTTCGAAGACATCGTCTATCGCCGCGTTGGCGGCACCGATCGCCGTCACCGCGGCCTGCCAGCTCTTCGGGCTGGCGCTGGTGTCGGCGTCGATGGAGACGATACCGCTTGCGGGAATGGCCGCGCGGATGCGGGCAACAAAATCTTCCGGATGCGCGTAGAGGATGGTCGCCTCGTCGCCTTCCGGCGCCTTGACGCGGTCGAGAGCCGAAAAAGCCTCGTCATCCAGCACGCGCTCGATGGCGCGCAAACGGTCCGGCCTTTCAGGGTGGCCGGGCGGCGTGAGGTGTTCCAAGAATACCGGATGGGTGTAGAGACGGGTGGTCATGGCGCCTAATCTAGGCACGCGTGGCCCGGATGACCATGTTTGATGGCCGAATGGCTGGGGAAAATTGCGCCCGATAGTGTCGCTGGCGGCATTGGCGCGGCCTCTGCTTCGCGATAAGGTCGGACTGCTGCCTGGTGCCCGCGAGGCGGGAGAATCGGGAACACGGTTGAACTCCGTGGCGTGCCCAACGCTGTGAGGGGGACCGCGCCGGCAAAAGCCACTGTCCTAGACGGGAAGGCGCCGGACGTGGGTCGATCCCGAGCCAGAAGACCGGCCCGGCAGACATGGTCTTCCGCATGGTCAGGCGGAGGACTGCTGTCGCAAGGGACAAGCGATGCAGGCACAAGCGGCCGCCATGGGCGGCGATGACTTTGACCAATTGGCGCGCGATGCCGTCTATCGGGCGATGTTCACCCGGCGCGACGTGCGCAGCCATTTCGTTGCCGACGGTATCGACGATGCCGTTCTGGCGCGGCTGCTGACGGCCGCCCATCACGCGCCGTCGGTCGGCTACATGCAGCCCTGGAATTTCATCGTTATCCGCGATGTGACAAGGCGGCGGCAGGTGCGCGACCTGTTCCTTGCCGCGCGCGAGCAGGAATTGCCGGCGATCGAGGCGGAGCGGCAGGCGCTCTACCGCAAGCTGAAGCTCGAGGGCATCTGCGAAAGCGCGCTCAATCTCTGCATCACCTGCGACCGGCAGCGTTCAAGGAACTCGCCGCTCGGGCGCTGGCACAACCCGGAAATGGACCTCTACAGCACCGTCTGCGCGGTGCAGAACTTCTGGCTGGCGGCGCGGGCGGAAGGTGTCGGCGTCGGCTGGGTGAGCATCATCGAAACGGACGCGCTGAAGCGGCTCCTGTCGATCCCCGAGCACGTCACGCCGGTTGCCTATCTCTGCGTCGGCCGTGTTTCGGAATTCGCGCCGAGGCCGGACCTCGAGGCGCATGGCTGGGGCAAGCGCCTGCCGCTGGCCGAGCTGGTGATGAGCGAGACCTTTTGCGGCGCCGGCGAGGCGCCGCTCAAGTCGGCGATTGCCCGCCTCGGAGAGCAGCCGAAGCCGTGATCGGGCTGCCGTCGTGATCAAGGGGCTGCCGATCAAGCAGCCCGGGGCGAATCCCAGCGCGAGCCGCCGAAGGAGCCGAGCGCCTTGTCGCGAAGCTCTCTGAATTTCGATGACGCTTCGGCCAGCCGCTGATCCCATTCCGGGTTCGGAACCTGGCCTTCGATGGCGTCGAAATAGACCTGCATCAGCGAGACGATGGCGAAGGGTTCGATGAAGGCCGCCTTGAAGGCCCAGGCAAAGACGATTGCCAGCACGAAGGCCCAGCCGGCAAGCTGGCCCGGCATGACCCACAGGATCGCGCCTGCCGGCGCCAGCATCAAAAGAAAGATGACGAAGGACACGCCCCACATGATCACCGCCAGCCAGACGGCGTTCTTGACCATGTGCTTGCCGTTCTGCGCGTAGAGCACGACGCCTTGCCTGGCGGTTTCGAACGGAGAGTTCGAATTGATGCGGATGTTGTAGCCGAGGATGATCTCGTCGACATAGGTCAGCGACAGGCGGATGACGGTGTTGATGAAGCTGACGAGGCCGTTCAAGCCCGGAATGGGCAAGAACGCCGCGATGCCGCCGATCAGGCCGGTGATGGCGCGGATGGCGCCCTTCACCAATTGGTCGACGACGAAAAGAATGTTGGCCTCGGCGAAGCGCTGGGTCACCACTTCCTTCGCATAGGCGATCTGGCGCTGGCCGTCGGGGACGTCGTGGCCATCGATCAGGTGGACCATGACGGCGATGTGACCGGCCTTGAGCACATAGAGGATATATTCGCGGATCCAGTAGACGGCGATCGAGACGACGCCGAAGCCGACAACCCCGCCCCACAAGGCAAAGGACATCGGTCCATCGGGATCGGTGGAGATGTGGCCGACACCGTAGCCGACGCTGGCGCCGGTGCCGGTCGCCATGATGTAGGCCAACGTGATGCCGAAATAGACGATCATGCGAAAGACGATGAACGGCCATGTCCGCATCATGATGGACACCGACCGGCCGATGCTGAAGTCCCACATGGCCCCGACTCTCCCGCCTCGCGCATGACCCCGAAAATCGGAATCGATTTTCGGAAAGGATCATGCGGCATAGTCAAAGTGTTACAGCGTCCTTTGCGCGTTCGAAGAACGCGCGGCGCTGTAAGAGAATGGTCGAGGAGGATGCGCTCGCGCCTGTCATTGTCAATTGCGACGGCGCCGCGCCAGTCCCAAAACCGGTGCACAAACCGGCGATATCCTTACCCGATCGTGCAGTCAGGGCTTTTTGCGCAGTCCTTCCAGTAGCTGCTTGAACGCCGCTATCGCCTTCTTCGACGTCGCCTCGGGGTCGTTCGAATTGGCAATGCGTTGCGAGGCCTGGCTGCTGGCGCCGTTGATCAGCCGCGCGGCGGTCTCGGGGTCGAGATCGGGCACGACGACGCCCTCTTCCTGCAGTCTCGTCAGATGATCCGTCATCGACGCGGTGCAGGCATTGGCGTTCGACCACTGCGCCGGATCGCCCAGCACCGCCGGGCCGTCGCGGAACATGATGCGCTGGATTTCCGGCTCCAACGCCATCTCGATATAGGTGGTGCATTCGTCGACGAAGCGCTGCCAGCGGGTCGGCGCTCTCGCCGCCACCTCGTTCACCCGCGCAGCCATCTCGCCGTCGATCTCGGCGATCACCGCCTGCAGCAGTCCCCTCTTGTCGCCGAAATGGTGGTAGAGCGCGCCGCGCGTCAGGCCCGCTGAAGCGGTGAAATCGTCCATCGAGGCCTCGGTATAGCCGATCGTGCCGAAGGCATGGCGCGCGGCCGCGATCAGCTTGGCGCGCGTCTCGGCGATCATCTCCTTGCGGGGTCTGTGCACGGTTTCTGGCTCTATTCACATACGTCTCGTATGCCAATTGACATACGCGACGTATGAACTATCTGACATTCATACGCTGCGTATGTAATTGCGGCGCCCTTCCTTGTCGAGGAGCAGGACCATGCGAAACCCCTATTCGGAAATCTTTCGGGCTCCCGGAACGAAAGGCTTTGCCGCGGCCGCCTTCATGGCGCGGCTGCCGATCGCCATGGCGCCGATCGGCATCGTGGCGATGCTGTCGCAGACGCATGGCGAATACTGGCTGGCCGGCGCCGTCTCGGCCACTTACGCGCTGGTCAACGCCTTCCTGTCGCCGCAGATCTCGCGGCTGGTGGACCGGCTCGGCCAGACCAGCATAGCCGTCCCGACGACGCTCGTTTCGGCGCTTTCCTTCGCGGCCTTGATCGCGGCGGCCAATCAGCACTGGCCGGTATGGACCCTGTTCCTGTCCGCGCTGCTTGCCGCCTTGATGCCCAGCATTCCGGCGCTGGTCAGGGCGCGCTGGACCGAGATTTTCCGCAACCGGCCCGAGCTAAACACCGCTTTCGCCTTCGAATCCGCGGCGGACGAGCTGGTCTACGTCGCCGGCGCCTCGCTGTCGGTGGGCTTAAGCGCCGCGCTGTTCCCGGAAGCGGGCATGATCGCCAGCACGTTGCTGCTCGCTCTCGGCTCGGCGGCATTCCTGCTGCAGCGCTCGACGGAGCCGCCGGTAAATACGGCGGAATATGGCGCGGCCGGTTCGGCGATCCGGCTGCGGCCGGTCCAGATCATCACCTTCGCGCTGATCTTCGTCGGCGCGACCTTCGCCACCACGGAAGTCACCACCGTCGCCATCACCAAGGCGCTCGGCCAGCCCGAGGCGGCGAGCCTGGTCATCGGCGTCTATGCGCTGGGATCCTTCGTGCTCGGCATCATTGTCGGAGCGCTCAGCCTGAAGACGCCGCTGCAGCGGCAACTGGCGGTCGCGGTCACCGTGATCGCGCTCACCACGCTGCCGCTGCTTTTCGTCGACACCGTGCCGACGCTGGCGCTCGCCGTCTTCGTCAGCGGCGTGGCGATCTCGCCGACCTTCATCACCGCCTTCGGGCTGATCGAGCGCCACGTGCCGGCAGCGATGCTGACGGAGGGCGTCACCTGGGTGACGACCGGGATCGGCATCGGAATGGCGCTGGGCTCCTTCGCCGCCGGCTGGATGGTCGACGCTTTTGGACCGCAGAGCGGGTTCTGGGTGTCCGTTGCGGCGGGCGCGATCGCGTTAGCCACCGTGCTCGCCGGCCAATGCCGGCTGGCGACGGAGGATTGCGATCTGGATGGAGACGAAGCGGCTGTCCCGGCTGAGTGACGCAAGACCGCCCGGTCGTTCGTATCGGCGAACCCATCGTAGACGTTCGAAATTAGCCGACGCCTTTCGAACTTCGTCATTCTAGGGCGACGCAGGAGCGAAGCTCCGGCGCGGGGACCCTGGATGACGACGTCGCGGGCGCTTCGGCCAATCGCGTAAGCATGCGATCTGCCTGGAGGAACTTCCGGCGCGTCCCCCGACAGCCTAAAGGATTTCCGTCTTGGCGATATGGATGCCAAAACCTTCGAGGCCGACATAGTGGCGCTCGCGCGAGGCGATCAGGTTGATCGAAGAGATGCCGAGATCCTTCAGGATCTGAGCGCCGAGACCGATCTCGCGCCACTCGTTCTCGCGCCGGCGCGCTTCCTCATGATCCTCGCGCTCACCGCTCGCCGGCCGCTTGCGCTCCTGGTGGGCGACGCCGACCGAGCCCTCGCGCAGATAAACGATGACGCCGCGCCTGCGCTCGCCCATCGCCTTCATGATGCCTTCCAGACGATGGCTGGTGCCGAAGACGTCGGTGACGACATCCTCCGAATGCAGGCGCACCGGCACCTCCTCGCCGTCGCGGATGTCGCCGAAGACGACCGCGACGTGATGCATGGAATCCCAGGGCAGCGTGTAGGTGAAAACCTGCGCCTTGCCGCCGGGCGTGTCGATGTCGGAGCAGGCGACGCGCTCGACCAGCGTTTCCTTGCGCTGCCGGTAGGCGATCAGATCGGCGACCGAAACCTGCTTCAGGCCATGTTCTTTGGCGAAAGCCTGAACCTCGGGCCCGCGCTTGACGGTGCCGTCGTCGTTGACCAGCTCGGAGATGACGCCGACCGGCGGCAGGCCGGCGAGCTTGCAGAGATCGACAGCGGCTTCCGTATGGCCCGAGCGCATCAAGACGCCGCCTTCGCGCGCGATGAGAGGGAAGATGTGACCTGGACGGACGAAGTCTGAGGCGCCGACATTGCCGTTGGCGAGATTGCGCACGGTGAGCGTGCGGTCGTCGGCGGAAATGCCGGTCGTGGTGCCGTGCTTGAAGTCGACACTGACGGTGAATGCCGTGGTGTGGGCCGAATCATTGTCGGCCACCATCGGCGCGAGGTTCAGCCGCCTCGCCTCCTCGCGCGGCATCGGCGTGCAGACGATGCCGGAGGTGTTGCGGACGATAAAGGCCATCTTTTCCGGCGTGCAGTGGACGGCGGCGACGATCAGGTCGCCCTCGTTCTCGCGTCCGTCATCGTCCATGACGACGACGATCTCGCCGCGCTCGAAAGCACGGATCGCTTCGACGATCTTCTTCTGGTCGTAAGGCATAGGTGCTCGCTTCGCTCGCAGGGAATAGGAATTAGGCAATGGGCAGTAGGGAAGGAAAAAGGCTGTGTCGGGCTGGCCTACTGCCTACTGCCTACTCCCTACTGCCTACTCCCTTCCCTGTTTGTCCTCTATGCCGCAGATAATGATCCGCGATCGCGCAGGCAACCATGGCCTCGCCGATCGGCACGGCGCGGATGCCGACGCAGGGGTCGTGGCGGCCCTTGGTCATGACATCGACGTCCCTGCCGTCCTTGTCGATCGACTTGCGCGGGGTCAGGATCGAGGAGGTCGGCTTGACGGCGAAGCGGGCGACGATCGCCTGCCCGGTCGAGATGCCGCCGAGGATGCCGCCGGCATTGTTGGAGAGGAACACCGGCTTGCCGTCATTGCCGATGCGCATCTCGTCGGCGTTCTGCTCGCCGGTGATGCGGGCGGCCTCGAAGCCGTTGCCGATCTCGACGCCCTTGACGGCGTTGATCGACATCAGGCCCGAGGCGATGTCCTGGTCGAGCTTGGCGTAGATCGGCGCGCCGAGGCCAGCAGGCACGCCTTCGGCGACGATCTCAATCACCGCGCCGACCGAGGACCCGGCCTTGCGGATGCCGTCGAGATAGGCGGCGAAGACGGGGACCGAGGCCGGATCCGGCGTGAAGAAAGGGTTTTCGGCATCACCGACGAAATTCCAGTTCCAGTTGGCGCGGTCGATCGATTTTTCAC
>NZ_RZSC01000023.1:0-22657 GCF_003998155.1 Mesorhizobium sp. M1E.F.Ca.ET.063.01.1.1 | reverse complement strand
TCCTTGGCGACAGCGAAGGCGTAGACCTGGCGCGCCTGCGTGCGCATGCGCTTCGGCTTCATCAGCGGCGAGGCATCAAAGCCCAGCGCCTCGTGGAAGCCGCCATGCCGCTCGTCGACGCCTGACGTCGACCACAGCGGCAGCGTCTCGTCGAACAGCCAGTGGTGGACGCGCTGGCGCCAGGCGCCGCTTTCGATGACGCGGTCATGCGCCGGCGTGAATCTCGTCTCGAGCCGGCCGGATTTCTCCAGTTGCTCGACGATCTTCTTGACGTGCTGGCTACGGCTGACCGGCGCGACGAAGGTGGCATCGGCCGTCGAAACGATGGCGACGTCCTTCATGCCGATGGCCGAGAGAAGCCGGCCGTCGCCGCGGATGTAGGAATTCTCGCAATCGATGGCGACGACATCGCCGACGATGACGTTGCCGTCCTTGTCGGAGGGGCCGACATCGAGCAGCGACTGCCAGGAGCCGAGGTCGTTCCAGCGGAAGCCGGCCGGCACCATGGCGATGTCCTTCGCCCGCTCCATGATGGCATAGTCGATCGAGATCGAGGGAATCTCGGAATAGAGCTCCAGCGGCATATAGAGGCCGGAAAGATCGCTGGTCGCCGCCCTGTAGGCCGCTTCGGTCGCCTGCCAGATATCGGGCGCCAAGGCAGCAAACTCATCGCGCATGGCGCCGGCGCGGAACAGGAAGATGCCGGTGTTCCAGTAGAAGGTGCCGGCATCAAGATAGGTCCGCGCTGTGGCGAGATCGGGCTTCTCGACGAAGCGCGAGACGTCGAACACTGCGCCCCTATCGGCCGCGACCTCGATATAGCCATAGCCGGTTTCGGGCTGCGCCGGCTTGAGGCCGAAGACCACCAGGCGCCCGGAGTTGGCCGCCGCCGCGCCCGCCTCGATGCTGAGCCAGAATTGGCGCGGTGTCGATATCTCGTGGTCGGACGGCACCACCAGTACCAACTCGTCGCCATATTCGGCGAGCGTGCGCAGACTGGCCAGCGCGACCGCGGCCGCGGTGTTGCGCCCCGTCGGCTCGAACAGCGGGCCGCCGCCGGCCAGGTCCAAGCCGGCAAGGTCGGCATGAACGCGCTCGGCATGGCGCTCGGAAGCGATCAGGAAGATCGGCGTTTCTCCGCCGGGCCTCGCCGCCAGCCGGCGCAAGGTCCTGGCCAGCATCGAGCCGTCGCCGGAAAAATCATGGAACTGCTTGGGGTTGTCCTCGCGCGACAGCGGCCAGAGCCGCGAGCCGACGCCGCCGCTCATGACGAAACTGACGATACGCTGGCTCATTCGGATCTCGCTCGGGAGTTGATCGATATAAGTAGCATACCTGCTTTTAGGCGGTGTTTATCCGATTCGAAATCCGCGAATGGCCAAGACACGGAGCGCAGCTATTGGGCCAAACTCCGAGCACGGGTTGGAGACCGGACCGATCGTACAAGCTTTTGGGTCTCTGTTGCCAGGCGGCGAAATCCGAAGCTTTCGAACCGCGTTTGGTGAAAGCAAAAGAAATGCGACACAAGTGCAGCCATTCCCGCTTGCAGGATCGGAAAGCGGCGGCTATAAGCCCGCCGTCTGGTCACGGAGTGTAGCGCAGTCTGGTAGCGCACATCGTTCGGGACGATGGGGTCGCAGGTTCAAATCCTGCCACTCCGACCAGAAAAAACAATGGGTTAGCGATTTGGTATTTCCGCTACCCCACAGATATCCCCACAGAATGGATCGACAGGCGTTTCCACTGCTCAGCACGGCGTCGCGACGCTGGCAGTCGATTGACTTGGAAGAGGACCGTAAGGGTCAGTCGGCTATTCGTCCGAAGTCTCCCGATGCAGACTGAGTGCGGTCGGGCAGCAACGGTCCATCGGCTGCGCAAGACGATTCGATCAACCTGCGACGGCAGCTGTCTGAGATCCGGCCGTAAGGACGGTGGCGTCAGCCCGATGATGTCGTCGTCGGCAGGGGTCTTCCTCCGGCTGAGGGGACGGCGTCGTCCTCTTCCTCACGTCGGCGCAAGATCGGCTCCTCAGGAAAGTGCGGTTCGCCATCAATGGTGATCGGATGCGGCAGGACGCCGTGCTCAGCCATTCGCAGCACGTCCTCTTTGAGCACCCCCAGCAAGTCGGCGACTTCTGTAACTGTCAAATATTTGCTTTCATTATGTTCGTCCGACCCGCATTCGGCCTCGCTACGACAAACTCGTCAAACCTTACTTGCGCGATACTATGGGATAAGACGGATTAATTTGCCTTCAGTCAGTTCGCATCCTTCGTATGTCGAGAGGCTCCTAATCCTGTCCCTCTACGATTCCAGTGGGCCTAGAGTGCCGATGAACGGCGCAGTCACCCTGGCGCCAACGCCTGGGCCGGCTCGCGCACCAGCGCCCATGGCTGCGACTGCCCTATGTGAATGAGTTGACAGGATGAAGGCACCGGAGGAGCGGTGTCCCATGCGCAGGCGCAATCCTGCTCACGAGGTCAGTCTAGGTTCAGCCTTTGCGAACCTATCGCCTTGAGGCACTGGGCGAAGAAAACGGCGGTGAAGCGTCCGCGTGACAACTTGTTGCGAATGTTGGGCACTTTCTCCTCTACGCCGATGGCAGCCAACTTATCGGCGAGGTCGGCGTAGCTGAGGCCCCGGAGCTTTAGCTCAGCCTTCAACACACCACTTATCAGCCGCTCCCACTCGGTTTCGGTCACCCAAACATTCTCCAGCAAAAAAATCTTGCGCGGCCCATTGAAGTCATCTTTTCGGTACTTATGTATCGCAGACAGTACTAACGCACTGTTTCTGATTAACGACTGCCTTTACAAAGGAACCCACGACATGACCTTCGACCAAACAACGGCAAACGTGCTGACCGCTCTCCTTCAGGTGCTCTCCTCAGAGCTGGACCTGCATTAGGACGACGAGAATCCCCACGCCCTCAAGCCAACGATCGAAACCCTGCAACGTGCAGCAACCCTGATGGCGGACGCCGGCTACAAAGCCCCGGAAGTCTACCATCACATCGTGGGCCAATACGAACGGATGACTCGCTCCTAACATACATAGCGATCTGACAGCAGAAATCCACGGCGCCCAAGCTGCTCTCTCCACAGGACTTTTTTTAACAATGACTGAACCATTCGATCCTTCCATCTCGAGCTCTGACTATCTGGCTTTGGCGTGTGAGCGCCAGCGTGCCGGAACATCCAAGCTGATCGAGGAACTCGCGTGGATGCTGGACTGGGATGGCTACGACTGCGGCCTCAACAGGGAGCATGTCGCCATCCTGACAGATCCACCCAACTGGAGCGCCGCTGTGCGCGATGAGAACAGGAAACCCAGGGTCTTTCTGGACGCCCGGATCAACCAGAAGGGCAATGCGGAAATCAACTGGGCGCGAGGTGACCACAGCATCCTGTATGATGAAGACTTTCTTGCAAGGTATGCGGCCTCGGCCCGATCCTATGACTCGGTCCCGTCGCGGGGTCTTGGGGAGCTGATGTGGTGGAGGGGCTATGAGCAGCTGGTCAGCAATGTCACTATTCGGAAATCGTCGGCGGCCACGGCCTCAACGAGCTCGCGTCCTTTCTTGGCCGGCAGGTGACACTGGTCGGGGCTATGAGGCTCAGCTTCACTTACCAAGTTAACGGTGGCCTCGCCTCGGTTGACTTCGTGCCGACCATTCCGTTCGATCGCCTGCAGGAGATGATGCAGGAGCGCGGTAGGCGGACGGCGGCAAAGCTGAAAGAGGCACGGGGCCTACGCAAGGAGCGAGATGCGGACGGTTGGTCGCCGAAATGATCGCCGGCAAGGAGTATGTAACCTTGGCCGCCATCACCGAGATGAGGAAAAGATGTCAAGGACTTCGAAGGGGGCACGCCTTGTCTGGCGCGACGAAAGCAGGAAGCAAGACGGATCGTTGCGCAGCCGGGCCGGCTGGTTCATCCGCGACGGGGCGACCTTCATCAGCGCTTGCAGCGGCACTGGCGACCGCGAACGCGCTGAAAAACGGCTCGCGAGTTACATCACCGAAAAGTACCAGCCGGTCCGTGAGCGCGGTCGTGATCCCGCTACCGTCGCGATAGCTGACGCCGTTAGTGTCTACCTGACGGACGTCGCGTCCGGTCACGCCAAACCCAAAGAGACCGCCGGCCGTATGGTCGCTGTGGTGAACTGGTTCGCCGATATGACGATTGGTGACATCGACGGCAAGATTTGCCGTGACTATGCCAAAGCGCACGGGGGCGGTGCCGCCGCTAGGCGTCAGCTGGAGGACCTGCGGGCAGCGCTAAACAACTATCATCGAGAAGGCTATGTGACCTCGACGCCGGCCATCGTGCTGCCGCCAAAGTCCGCTCCAAGGGAACGCTGGCTGACCCGTGACGAGGCAGCAAGGTTGCTTCGCGCTGCCTGGCGCATGCGGCAGGCCTGGAAGGGTCAGCCTAGCGACCGCCGCACAGGGCGCCACGTCGCGCGCTTTATCCTCGTTGCGCTGTATACCGGCACTCGTTCGGCCGCGATCTGCGGTGCCGCCATCCGTCCGACCGATCGAGTAGGCCATGTCGACCTCGAACGCGGCGTGTTCTATCGTCGCGCAGCTGGTCGCCTCGAGACGAAAAAGCGCCAGCCGCCGGTGCGCCTGCCCGATCGCCTGCTTGCCCATCTACGGCGATGGGCGGTCACGCCGCTGGAGATCAAGACCAAGGGGCGCGGCAAAAGCGCAAACATCGGCCGAATGATCGCCCACGACTACGTCGTGGAGTGGAACGGCAAGCCAGTCCAATCGATTAAGAAAGCTTTCCGCTCAGTGGTCGAGGCTGCCGGGCTCGGCTGGTACGACGATGTTGTAACTCCGGACGGCAGCATCAAGCGTGTGTTCCGCACGGACGTGACGCCGCATATATTCCGCCACACGGCGGCTACCTGGCTAATGCAACAGGGCTCTGATCCCTGGGCGGCTGGCGGCTTTCTCGGGATGACCGTCGAGATACTGATCCAGACGTATGGTCACCATCATCCCGACTTTCAGGCGGATGCCGCCGAGGCGATCGTCTCCAAGTCGCGCTCGCGAAGCCTCCCAAAAAACGTCGTGAGAATGGCGGGAGGGACACCGGATCCTTGATCGCCGGAGCGGCTCGGCTACCGCTCGGGTTACTATGGCCGCACGCTTGTCACCCGGGTCGGCAAGCTCGAGCTGCGGGTTTTGTAGGACGGGCAGGGTCGCTTCTCCACCGAGCTGTTCGAGCGTTACCAGCGTTCGGAGCGCGCCTGGGTGGCGGCTGGCGGAGATGTATGTGCAGGGCGCGTCGACCCGCAAGGTGAAGGCGATAACCGAGGAGCTGTGCGGCCATGCCTTCTCGGCCTCGTCGATCTCGGCCATCAACAAACGCCTGGACGAGAGACTGGAAGCGTTGCCGAGCGGCCGCTTCAGGAGCCGTTTGCCTATCTCATCCTCGACGCCCGCTACGAGAAGGTGCGCGAAGCCGGCATAGTCATGAGCCAGGCGGTGCTGATCGCGGTCGGCGTGGACGGGCGGCGTCAGATCCTGGCTGTGGAGATGGCCAATCGCGAGAGCCGTTCGGCCTGGAAGGACTTTCTCGTGGCGCTGAAGGCGCGCGGCCTCAAGAGCGTCGAGCTGGTCGTGTCCGACGACCATGCCGGCCTCGTCGCGGCAATCGGCGAGGTGATCCCCGAAGCCGCCTGGCAGCGCTGCTACGTCCACTTCCTCAGGAACGCGCTCGATCACCTGCCGAGGAAACATGGCGACGACTGCCTGCAGGAGCTGCGCTGGCTCTACGACCGGCGCGATCTCGCCGAGGCCAAAGCCGATCTCGCCGCATGGCTGTCCAAATGGTCGGGCCGCTATCCAAGGCTGACGACGTGGGTGGAGGAGACCATCGAGCGCACGCTGACCTTCTTTTGCCTGCCGCATGCGCACCCGCGACCATCGAAATAGTCGGGCCGAGCAAGATCAGGGAAAGCTCTTTCCCGTAAATTCTTTTGAGCCCCAGACAGACGACCGGTCGCGGACAAGCATACCATGAGGATCGCTGGAACTACCAAAAAAAGGCACGGTTACACGCCATCCCAATGCTCGGCTAATACAAGGGAAATAACAACGGAATAACGAGAGCGGAAACTAACTGTTCCCGGCAACGCTATTCCTTGTCGCCCTTGCCCCTGTTGCGCTCTGACGGCCTTCTCTGGCCAGCACCATGAACTCTATGCCGCGGCTTACGCCTTCCTTTCGCACCGAAAGCGGACAGCGGGACGTAATGCGAGAGCCGTAGTCGCGCCCCAAGCGGACAATGCAAAAGTGGCCCTGCTCCATATCATCGTTCGGGCAATCCCGCCTGGATCAAGGCTTCGACCATCTGGCGCGCCCATTCCGGTTTGTTACGAAAGATGGGCAGCGACCGGTATCGCTCTATCGTGAACCCCGGCCGGGCGGCCAGCAGCTTTTGCGCGGCCCAGCGCGCGGTATCCAGGTCGCCGATCATCGCCGACCAGGCGGCGAGGTATCGATAGAAAATCATGATGTCGGGAGGGACGGCGACGACCGTGTGCTGGCTCACATATCAGCTGGGCGAGCTGCGATACCCGCGTGCCTCGACCATCGCGGTCATGGAGCCTCTGCCATGTTCCTGGCAATGGCGATTAATCGGTGGACAACGCCCTTTGGATTCGAATCCAGCCAAACAGTCCGGATTGAGTTGACACTGTTCTGGCCTTCTACGGGCTTCCAAATCGCGGAATCGACGGCGACCGTCCTGGCGTAGCTTTCGGCGGCCAAAGTGACGCCTTGTCCGAGTTGCACCTTGAGGATGACCGTCGCCTGGTTCGCGCGGCACGTGTGGACAGCAGGGCCGCCATCCGTCGCAATGCGCTGCAGCAGGCGCAGGTCCACCGGCGGTCCCTCTGATCCGGTCGGAACGAGCAGGCACATTTCCGCAAGGTCGGACCATGCGATCGCCGGCCTGTCGACAAGAAAATGACGCGACGGCAGCAGGACGAAGAGGCGCTCCTGCCAAAACACCTCCGTGCAGCAAGATGTGAAGGGGCCGAGGTCGTACGTGAACGCAACGTCGAGGCGTCGGCGGCGTATGGCTGCCAGGCACTGCCCGGTGGGAATATCCTCAATGGTCAGGCTCACGTCCGGGTAGATGGCGACGAAGCGATCGATGAGACGCTTGAGGAATTCTCCCCCTGTCACCCAACACAATCCAACGCGGAGCGTCTTTGCATCCTTGTGATCGCGCGTACAGTGGGTGAAAGCGTCGAGCAAGCCGTCGTAGTGAGCCCGCGCAACATCGGTCCAGGCTCGACCTGTCTGGGTCAACCGAACCCCGCGAAAATCGCGCTCGAAGAGTTGCATCTCCAAAAGTTGTTCGAGCTTGAGAACGTTGCGGCTAACAGAGGACCCCCGAACGCCCAGCGCTCTTGCCGCCTGCCGCAAGCTGCCGTGATCCGCGGCTGCAAAGGCATAGGCCAGCAACCGCAAGGCGTTGCCATTTGGCTTCATTTATCAGACGCTTTGGGGATATCGTCGCGGGTCATGTCTGTTTCCGCGCAACGAGTTCGGATCTCATCTCCCCGCGAGAAATTGCGATCAACTGGATCCATAAGCCCCCGCGTTCCGTGAACCAGTCTTGGACAATGCGTTGAGGCATCATTTTTCTTGCTCGACGGCACCGAAGGCGAGCCCCCGAAACAAGTTGTTTTCATAGACATATTCATTTGGAATGGCCGGGTCTGCCATTTGCGAGAGATACAGATTTAGATTTTCTCTACTGTTGCTCGCTGCAAGGCTGCAGAAATTCCCGCTATTCCACGTTATGATGCAGTGATTGAAATGCGCGCCCACGACGCGAGACATCTCCTCCAGCGTCACCTCATTTTTGAACATCGTCGCCAGGACGGCGGTCCTCTTTTTCTCGATTTCCTCCTGCGGGAAGTACCGCGCCTTGAAGCCTAGATCCTTCTGCCACTCCCGGCGCGCGTAGTCGTTTTCGTCCACCGCCCGAAACTTTTCGACGAAGACGAAGATGCCTCCTTCCTTCAGGTGCTGCATCACAAACTCGATCTGCTTCACTCTGTTCGGCGAGTACATTTGGAAGGTGGTATCCTCCAGAATGAAATCGAAGCCGGAAGCGAATTTTGCGAGCCGGACGTCTGAGCAGAGAACCTCCTTGGTCAATCGATGGAACGGTCCGACGAAAAACTCGGCGTCGGGCGGTTCGCCATATGCCATGAAGCATTTGTAATTTTCCGCGTTGGGGCTGCAAGACAGGCTACGGATGTGTCCATCCGACAACTCGGAGAGGGTTCTCGCCATAGTGCCTTCGGCTGTTCCGAGGCTGTATAGCGACAGCGGGGTCTGACAATACCGGGCGTATTTCAGCATGGCGTAGGCCATCCGGCACTCCTCCTCCAGTCGGTAAGGAATGCTGCCGTGATAGTGCTGGTCGAAAAAGCCTTGGCGAGCGGCATGCAGGCCGACCAGCCCGCGAAGCAGGTCATCGCTCGGAAGAAGCCGGGTATCAACCACGGGCTTGCGGATCGGCATCCCACTCTCTCCAGCGGCGGTCGCCGCGAAGAAGCCAGTGAGTTCGTTGATCCGTGGGCCATGGTCGCATTCGGCCAGGAAATCGTCGAGTCCTCGCATTGCAGTGCCTCCCACAACCGTCTGAGTGAGACGCCTAAATCTCGACAGCGAAATAAAGATTAGCTTAGCTTAATATTTCAGACGGTCGAGTATAGACGAGGCAATGGGTAGACCGGAGTGGTACAAACCGCTTTCATTCAGTTGCCGTTTTTTCACTCAAGCCACATCTTCTACCAACCCTGAATTATTTGTGAGTTGTCCAGCAACCTATGATTAGGCACAGAAAAGGGGGGACAGCGAACTACTCACAGCAAGGAGGTCGGACCGATTGGCGGAGCGTTTTTGCCTCGACCCGGACAAGATACGGCCCTCGCGGCACCAGACACTAGCTCACCAGTATGAGAGCTGGGGAAACATACGAGCGGACTTAATTAGGAGAACAGGATTAGAACGACAGGAAACGAGAATTGGGCACACCTGCCATATGTTCTTGATTAATCTGAAAGGTGCGGCGCGGCGCGGAGAAGACTTCATTAACGGGCGCCGGGTTTCGTTCTCCGTAAGGCGGCCCGGCTCGATAATCTATATTCCAGCCGAAAGCGAATGGACTGGCTGGGATGAGGGTGACGCCCTAGCGTCGTACCTGCTTGTGTCGATCGCACGGGAATTTGCCGAACAGACTTTTGAGGGATCGGCGTCCTACCGCCTGGCGGAGGTGCCACCATGGATCGGATTTCGTGACAGCACCATGGAAATGGCGTTGCAAAAAATAGCGGCCGAGCTCAGGTTCCCCGATCCGATCAGCGTGACGATGGTGGAGAGTCAGGTCACGCAGTTGTTCGTGCAGATGGTCAGGTTGAACCAAACCGGCCATCAGCCGGTCAAAGGCGGTCTTTCGGCCTTCGATCTCAAACGCGTCGTGGGAATGATCGAGTCATTGTCTGACGGCGGGCCCACACTGGCCGACCTGGCAAAGGAGCTTGGCATCAGCCGGTTTCATTTCAGTAGGGCCTTCAAACAGTCGACAGGTATGACGCCGCATGCATTCATTGCACGGCGCCGACTTGAGCGATCCGCGGATATGCTGCGATCCACGAATTTGTCGGCAACCGGAATCGCTCTGGAGTGCGGCTTCGCCAACTCGAGCCACTTCACGACCGCGTTCAAACGGGCCTTCGGAACGAACCCGATAGAATTTCGGCGCAAGTGCAGGATTTAGCCCGACACATCTCCTTTTTCAGCAAGGAATTGAAAAGTCCGCCATCACGGTAAAGCAGACACCGCCGGAGTGAGTATGACGTGTGGCCCTATGGTTGGGTGGCAGCCGATGTCAGACACAGTGCGAATTCATCGTGACAAAAGACCGTTCATGCAGTCCAGAGAGTTCCTCGGATTCTTGGCCAGCACGTTATCGGCGTCGGTCGGGCGAAATGGCTATTACATTGCATCCGCATGGATGCTTGTCGAGGCAGGGCACGGAAGTGCCGGCGTGGCGACGTTGCTTGCGATTGTCAGCGTGGTCGAGTTTGTTGCGAGCCCTCTGGTCGGCGCGGCGGTGGATCGGTTCGATCGACAACGGTTGAATATCGCGGCGGACCTCAGCCGCATTGCCGCCGTGCTCGCCACAGCTAGCGCGCTTCTCTATCTGGACGTGTTTGTAACGATCTGCCTCTCAGCGGTCCCCTTCGCATTCTGTGATCGTGTTGCTCTTACCAGCTCGCAATCAATGATCCCCCTCGTGGCGCGAGGCAGCGATCCCGTAGCCTCAAATTCCACCGTCTTCTTCGTCACGCAATTCGGATGTTTAGGGGCAGCGTTGCTTGTTGGTCCGTTGCTCGGTGAGCACTCCCCTGCCCTGATGTTCATCATCCTTGCCGGTTTCTTCGTTGTTTCAGCGGCCAGCCTGTCTTCACTGCGCCTGGCCTCGGCGCCGAACGCCGTCTGCAGGGCCAACAGTTTTGCAATCAACTTCGATCTGCACCTTCTTCGCCTCTTTGCCGTGTATGCGCTCCTCTATGGAGGCGCGGTGTTGGTCAGTGTGATGGGATCAAGCTTTGTTTTCGAAGAACTGAAGGGTAACGCTGTGGATTTCGGCCACGTCGAAGCGGCGTGGTCGGTGGGCTCGCTGATCGGAGCGGTCCTTCTAGTCAGGCTGACAAGGGGGATAAGCGCTCATACACTGCATCTCATGCTCTTGTGGTCAACTGCGCTCGCGCTGATGGCGCTAATATTCCTGCGCGGGCCTTGGACACTGACGATCTTTGCCGCGCTTGGACTCCTCTACAATATGGGCCGCGTCAGCATCGAGGTCACACTGCAGTCGCGTGCATCCAATAAGATGTTGGGCCGAGCGAAAGGTACCATGCATAGTCTGGCTGTCGGATTTGGGCTGGTCATATTCGGCATCGTGACCATTTTGGGGGGCAGCGTAATCCCTTCGATGATTTTTTTCAGTTTCGGCGTGATGCTCATCATTAGCGTTTCTGCATTGAGTATCGGCATCGCGCAGCATACGAGCGGGTCGTGACGTGGGCGAGCTAGCAACAAATGCGGATGCCAAACTGGCGGTCCTCAGGTCACTGGCAACGCTCTACCCATGGATGCAACCGTATTACTCCCGACCGCTCCGCGACTATGCGTTCCGCCTGTTCGACGTGCCAGCTTCGAAAACTATGCCGGACATTCGTCGGCACGCCCTAACCAAGCTGCGCGGTACGATCGAGAATGCAGGAAAGCGAAACGGATTGCCGATCGATGCCGTCGCACAAATCTGTAGAGAGTTCGAAGAGCGCCGTGTGTTGCAGACAGGGCCTCATCTGCTTCTTCTTCTGGATCCGGAAGCGTTCTACACGCATGTTCTTAGCTTCGTTGGCCTCTCGGCTCATGGTTGCTCGACCTACGTGTCCTATGCTGTTTCGACGGTGAGCCTCGTTGAAAAGGCTCGCAAGGGCCCTGGCTGGCTGACGGTGGACAGGAGGTCGATCAACGTCTTCGGCCTCAGCCGAAACCGCATGATCGGATTCAGCCTCCTGACCGGGCCTGGATCCTATCGGTTGGAACTGGTGCCGGCGGAGCAAGGCGCTGAGGGAGACGCGCTTACGCTACTTCAAAACCTCATGCCGAAGGGCCAATTCGAGCGGCCGGCTCACGCCATCAAGGCAGCTAATCTCAGCCTTTGGCCAAAACTCTTCGGAGACCGTTTTGCGTTCCTGCAGATCGATGACGAGGACATGGCCGATTTGGTGGGGGACCACCTGTCCGAGGAGGATTCCTGGCTACGGGCGAGGCTGCTGGACCACCCAAAGCTCGCAATGAACATCCTTGCCGAAATCGACAAGCTGGCAGGCCCGTGGGGTGGCTGGCTCGCTCGCGGTACGGATTTCTTTTGGTTCTATGAAAATGGCAGGCGGCTGCCATTGCGGCTGGTGGGTGGCGAACTCATCAATGTGGCAACCCGAACGAAGGTGGCTCGCTTCGCTGCTCCCGATATCGTCGAGCAACTGGCAAACCGCAGCCTGGTCCCCAACCTGTTCCTCATGTTTCTAGTCTTGTCGATCTTGCCGGGCGTGCGCGCTCTAGGTGGGAGTCATCAGCCGGTCTATTTTCCCTTAATGCGCTACGTCTTGTACCGAGCGCTGGAAGCCGCCGGGGGGGATAGCGATCTTCGACACGCTCTCGCGACAGACGACATACCGGGCGCTTGGGGACATCGAGTAATTGAATGCGATGTCGACCCTTTCGAATTAATCCGAAATGAACGCACTTGCGAAACCAGCGATATCATCGACCGCTTCCGCAATATGCCTTTAACTGAAGCCTGTGGACGCATGACCAGCTTTGTTTCGGACACGTCGTGGCAAGAGCTTCACCGACGGTTGCAAGAGCAGGTGATCACCACGGCCGATACGGAATGGGCTTTTGCTTAAGCAGAGATGCGCCAAACGTCATATACCAGCGATGTATCGAACGTCTGATTGGGGCCGTTGAACGAGCCCGCTGCGCGAGATGGGCGCGTGTGGTGAGCAGGGATCACGAGCGGGAGGTCGCGCGCTCGCGTTGAGCGCCGTCCGGAGTCCCTTTCGACCGGGTGAGAAACTTCTGTTTGCTGCGGCCGGTGCCGGCCTGACCGGCGCAACGCTGAAGGTTGGCGTTTCGTCCAAGGCCTGCGCATTGCGATAGTGCTGCTTATCCTACCGCCCTGACACTAAGGAACTTCCAGCCGGCCATACCATTCTGCCTCAAACTCGCGCAGGATTGCCCGCGCCGCGAGCAGATCGTTGGCTTTTTGGTAGAGCTGATGGTCTGTGAGATTATTCAACTCGCGATCGGCGAAGCGATCAGCTTCGGCCATCCACTCGTCAACGTTACTCCAGAGCTTGCGTATCGTATCTCCCTCCTGCGGAAGGATGAACGATTAGCCCATCCTAATGTTCTATCTGACCGCCTCAGCTGCAGCTAACCCGCCTTAGATTCGGGCTTTCAAGGCGGCGCGTTCGGGCCTGAGCAGACAGTTGCTCACACGCAGAGGCCGATCGCCAACCCGCCATAGCGTTCCACGAGTTTCGCGATCCGTAGGCGAAGGGCGGAAAGAAGCGCCAGGACAACCACCAGTCGGACGGCCATTTGGGACGCTACCAGAACCTCGATCCGAATTTGACTAGCGACAGGTAGAAGAGCGGATTCCGGCGGCGCCCGCAAGGTGTCCTTCGTTCGCATGCTGCGCACATTAGCCATAGCGCATATACTATCAAACAACCGGTGCCCGTCCCCCGACCCACACCGGCCAGGCCCGGCAGAGTGCTGGCCTACCCCGCCAGTTTGCCGGGCCGCTATGGCTTGGCCTGCTCGTGAATCCGTAAGGCCAGGCCCCTTCATTCGCATGACGGAATGCTCTCCCGAGAGCTGATATAAATGCGCCCAGCCGGTGCGCGGTTTTGTTGGTAGTTCCAGCCACCGGTCGGCCCGGCGGGTCTTCCTGAACTGGCTTGCCGGGCCGCTCCCGCTTCAAGGCGTCCAGCCTTTGCGCTTGCTCGGCGTCACCGCATCGTTGCTGAAATGCAGGTTGCGGTCATCGCGGCCGGCGTCGCGGCATTCATGGCAATAGAGCACCATGCAAGCTTGGACGTGTTCCCGCAAGAACCGATTCCTGGAGAAAGCGCCTACCGCAAACTCGACAAACGTGACGCTCACAGCGCACGCGGCCTACATGACCGACGACGCCCATGAGGAGCTGTGGCGCAGGACACTTGCCGGGCTCGACGCATCAGCGACGGCTTCACCAGGTCCGTCAAACCTCAGCCAGAGACGAGGCGGCGGACCAAATCTGGCGCGCTCGTGACCTGCATTTTGCGGGACCAGGTGGGTAGACTGATGTTGAGCGTACGGGCGACTTCCTTGCCCGTGTGAGCCTTGATCAGCAAGGCGGCGACATCCCATCCGTCGCGTCAACGACATGCAGACGGAACGATCTTGCTTCGACGAACGCGTCGGTTCGTCGAATTCAATGCGTATCCTGGTGCGCATTCTGGGCGTATTAATCAAAGGGGCGAAGATATGGGACCGTCATTCCTTCCGATCCCCAGGGAGCAATATCAGACCATGACTTCGAGCCGGAACTGAGGAGAAAAATCCCGGGCAGACTTCTCACCGTTCGGCATCTCGACGCCTTCGATTACACCGTCTCGCGCACCTCGCCCCTTTGGCTTGAAAAGACTGCGTCGTTCCTAGACGACTGGGAAGATGACGTCAGCTTCGAGACTTCAGACTCCACCCATGTAAATGTCCATAATCTGACGGTCGTCGCGTACGTCTTGCGGGCTGCCCTCGAAGCGTTTCGAGCCGGCGGCCAAGATGTAGAGCTTGTCTGCGATCGGCATGGCTTCACGGATGTTCTGCTCGACCATCAATATGCCGATTCCTTGCTTCGTCAGCGTGGTGATGCGCTCCAGCGTCTCGATCACCATGGCCGGCGATAGGCCGGCGGAAGGCTCGTCGAGCAGGATAAAGCGCGGCTCCGAAACCAGCGCGCGGGCCAGCGACAGCATCGCCTGCTCGCCGCCCGACAACGCGCCGGCCGCCGTTTTGCGCCGCCGAGCCAGCGACGGATACTGGCCGATCAATGTCTCGATGCGCCTTTCCACCAGCCGCTTGTCGGCGATAGCGTAACCACCCATGCGCAGGTTCTCCATCACCGTCAGGCGCGGGAACACGCCGCCGCCCTGCGGCATCAGCACCAGCCCCTGCCGTACCACCTCGTGCACTGGCAGATTGGACAGCACGGTCTCGCCAAGGCGGGCGGCGCCGCTCCACACCGGCAGCGCCCCGGCGATGGCCTTTAGCAATGTGGATTTGCCGCAGCCGTTCGGCCCGAAGATGCAAGTGATTTTCCCGAGCTCGGCCGTTAACGAGATGCCATGAACGATCTCCTGTTTGCCGTAGCCGGTGACGATGTTCTCGGAGGCCAGCGTGCTCATTGCGGGCGCCCCAGGTAGGTTTGCATGACTTCAGAATTGCGCACGATGTCCTCGAAGGCGCCGCTGGTTACCACCCGTCCCGAATCCATGACGATGATTCGGTCGCAGACGTTGCGAACCATCTCCATGTCATGTTCGATGACGAGGAAGGACACGCCCTGTTCGCGGAGACGGGCAATCGCTTCCAGGATGATCTTGCGGATGTTGGGGTGGACTCCTGCCGTTACCTCGTCGAGCAGGATCAGCGATGCCTGCCGCATGACGGCGCGGCCAAATTCCAGCAGCTTCTGCTGACCACCGGACAAGTCCGAGGCGCGATTGTCGGCAACATGCTCGAGCCTGAGGAGGGAAAGGGTCTCGGCCGCGCGCTCGTGTGCGCCCTGCCAGTGACCTTCCGCCGCTGCCGCAAGAAGGTTCTCAGTCACCGTCATATTGTCGAACAGGGCCGGGATCTGGAAGGTACGGGCGAGGCCGAGCCGGGCGATCCTGTGCGCGCTCATTCCGGCGACGGCATGGCCGTCGAAGCGGATCTCGCCCTTGTCCGGCATCACCGCGCCGGAGACGAGGCTGAACAGCGTCGATTTTCCGCAGCCGTTGGGGCCGATGAGTCCGGCGATCTCGCGCCGCCCGACCGCCAGCTCGACGCCGTTGGCGGCCTTGATGCCGCCGAAATGCTTAAAGAGCCCACGCACGCTCAGGATCGGATCGGCTGCCGACTGCATCCCGCCGCTCATGGGTGCCCTCCCCCACCGCTGCCGGCCAGCTTGTCCAGGACCTTGTCCAGCGCGTCGTTCTTGCGCCTTGCGAACAGCCCGGCGATGCCGTTCGGCAGAAACAGCACCACCAAGACGATGGCGGTGCCGAGGATGGCGATGTAGAAGGCGGTGTCGCCCCAATACATCCAAATCAGCCGGTTCACGACGAACAACGCGACGCCGCCGATGGCCGGTCCCCACAGTGTGCCCAGGCCGCCCAGCAACACCATCACCACCATCTGGTCGGTGATGTCGCCGCCGAAAACAGACTTCGGATTGATGAAGGTGACCCAGTAAGCGAAGATGGCGCCGAAGACGGACGCCGTGACAGCGCTGAGCACGAAAGTCTGCAGCTTGACCAGGGCCGTGTTGATGCCCATCGCCTCTGCCGCTGGCTCGTGGTCGCGTAGCGCCTTCACCTTCAGCCCGAAGCGGGAACGCTCGAACAGCGCCCAGGTGAGGAAGTACGTCAGCGCGGCAGCACCGACCATGGCGAAATAGAAGAAGCGTTCGTTGAGATACGGGGGCAGTCCGATACCACCGATGCCGCCGGTGAAGTCCATCGCCGAAGCGAACTGGATCAGCACCTCGGCAAAGGCCCAGGTGGCGATGGCGAAGTAGGCGCCACGCAGCCTCAGTGTCGGTGCGCCGATGATGATCGCGCACAATGCGGTCACCACCATGCCGGCGGGAATGGTAGCCGAGAAAGGCAAGCCGAACGGATCGCCCATCAGGAACGCGGTCACATAGGCGCCGAGACCGAAAAAGGCCGACTGGCCGAAATTGATGTAGCCGGCATATCCGCCCAGCATATTCCATGAGCAAGCGAGCCCCGCCCACATCAGCGCGCCAGTGGCAATGCGCAGCCAGTAATTATTCACCGTCCAGGGCAGGACGCCTAGCACGACGATGATGATGGCGAGGAGAACGAGGCCTCGCCATTGCGGGTTGGTCGGTAACAGCGCCATATCAGAGTCCCCGCCGCAAGATCCCGCGCGGGGATATCAAAAGAACTAAAAACAGCGTGGTGAAGATCGCCAGCAGCGAATAGCTGGAACCGACATAGGTCGAGACGAAAGCTTCGATGACGCCCAGCAAAAGCGCCGCCACCAGCGCGCCCTCGACTGAACCCAGACCCGCAAGCACGGCCACGAAGAAGGCAAACAGTGTGTAGCGCAAGCCGACCTCAGGATTGACCGAATAGATCGCCCCCATCAGGACACCGGCCATGGCGGTGATGCCGGCATAGAGGCCATAGACATTGGCGCTCAAACGCCCGATGTTGACGCCCATCAGCGCGGCGTTGTGCCGGTTCTCGGCAGTCGCGCGGATCGCCAGTCCGTAGCGGGTGCGATAGAGAAACAGGAAGAGCCCGCCGGCGATCGCCGCGGCGAACACTGCCGCCACAACCCGGATCAACGGAACCGTGACCGGGCCGATCGCCAGGCTTTCGCCGCTCAGCGTGGTTGTGACGTTGCGGGTATTGAAGCCCCACGCTGTCAGCATGCCGCCGCGCAGTAGCGTGAACAAGCCGAAGCTGAGCGCCAGAGCCATCAACTCCGGCCGCGCCGTGCGGCTTTTACGAACATTGTAAAGCACCGGGCCGATCAGATAGCCGAGGGCACCGAACACGACGAAAGCCAGCGGGATCGCGATGAAGCCGTCGAGGCCGAGCCATGCGGTGATATAGTAGCCGAGATAGCCGCCCAGCACGACCCACCCGCCGACCGCGAAGTCGATGACGTGCAACACGCCGAAGGCGAGCTGGAAGGCGATGGTAAAGGTGGCGATGACACCGCCGATGAGAAGGCCATTCAGCAAGGTCTGGAGAAAAAGATCCAAGGCGGCATCCGTTTTTCGTCAGGGAACGGGAAGGTGGATTATTCTGGCAAGCCCGGATGGGCGAAGCGGAACGGTCCATCGTTTTAAAGCTATACGCAATCGGTGCCGCACCCATCGGCAGATGCGGGCGGCGAAACCGTCCGCATCTGCCCGGCACGCCTATTTCCAGGCCGGCAGTGGGTAGATGTAGTCGGCTGCCGCAGCCTCCTTCGGCCCGACCGCGACGGTCTTGCCGCCCTGGATCTGGACCAGGACAGGCACGGGCTGGATGTTGTCGTGGTAGTGCGGGCCGTCCTTCTCGAACTTGATCGGCCCGTAGAAGGTCTGGATGTCGGTTTCGGCGATAGCATCCTTCAACGCCACCCGGTTCTCCGGCGTCAGCGCCGGCTTCTTGCCCAAGCGCTTCAGCGCATCGCCCAGCACCAGACCGCTGGCCGCGCAGGCGGCGGCCGTATAGTCCGGCTCGCCTCCCAATTTCTTCTGCGCTATCTGGGCGAAGTCCTTGGCCGTGCCGAATACGTCGTCCTTGTAGGACACGGTAGGCAGCCATACCACCACGCCCGTCGTGCCGTCGGCATCGGCGCCGAGCGCCTGGGCGAAGGCCGGATTGGTGATGCCGTAGTGCATGATCAGCGCCTTCGGCCGGTAGTTCAGCGACTTCGAGGTCTTGACCACATTGATCAGTACCTCCTCATGGCCACCGACCGCGATGATGTCGGGATTGAGCGCCGCGATCTTGGAGATGACCGGCGTGAGGTCCCCTTCCGGCGGTACCAGCTCGTAGGTGGCCAGTTCGAGGCCGGCGGCCTTGGCGCCGTCGCGAAAACCTTCGCCCGTCTCCTTCGAGAACGGTTCGTTGACGCTAATCACAGCCACGGTCTTCGCGGCCGGTTTGGAAAGCTTCGCCAGCACGCCGAGCGACAGGCCCGAAGTTGTATCGACCGCCGGGATAATGCCGAAATTGAACTCAGGCTTCGCCTTCCAGACATTGGGCGATTCGGCCGAACCAGAGATCATTGGCACCTGGTACTTCTGGCAGATCGGCTGTACGGCAATGGTCGAGCCGCTGGTGTAGGGACCGAACAGCACATCGACCCCGTTTTGCACGATCAGCCGCTCGGCGGCGTCTGCACCGGTCGCTGGGCTGCTCTGGTCGTCGCCGTAGAACATCTCGACCTTGAAGCGGTCACCAGCTACCTCTACGCCGCCCTTGGCGTTGATCGCGTCCGCCCAAAGGTCATAGCCCTGTTTGGTCAGGTTGCCGCCAAGAATGTTCTCGCCCGAGAGCGAGGTAATCACGCCGGCCTTGAAGGTCGCGGCTTGGGCGCGCGCCGTTCGCACGAACGGCATGCCCAGTGCACCGGCCGTGACGGCCATGGCGCTGCCGCCAAGGAACCGACGGCGCGAGAAAGAACGGTCGATTGGAGCCATTTTGCAAATCCTCCCTTGCTTGTCATGGCGGTGATGCCGTTTTCGATAACTTTCCATCGATGGTCCAATTGGAAACTCGGTGGCACTTTTACTTCGTCTTGGGCAGCGCCCGGTCGCTCAGTGTCGAAGCCGGTTTCAAATGAAGACGACTCTCCTCATCGGCCAATCTCGCGAGCAGCTTGAATTCACACTCCCTTCATGCGGACGAGATCGATTTGACGTACACGGACTCCAGCCCGACAGGCCGATCGTGCGAGACCTAACTCGATCGCCGGTTCGCCAAATCCATATATAGCTCCCGACCTGGCAGTTCCCATATCTGAGCCGTCGCCTGGACAATTTTCTCCTCCTTGCAGTCTTTCTGTCAGGCGGCGGAATTTTGGGGCCATTTTGCTCGCAAATTTTGCCATATGTGAGCGCAGTGCCGGCCGTTTTCGATCCCAGTTGCCGGGTCTGGTCATGTCGCTACCAGTTGGTCGCGATGTATTTTGGTTGGAGATATTCAAGCAGGCCATGATGCCCTCCCTCCCGGCCGAGCCCGCTTTGCTTCATCCCTCCAAACGGCGCTGCCGGGTCCGAGACTACGCCCCGATTGATGCCGACCATCCCACTTTCGATACGTTCGGCGACGCTCAGGGCGCGCCTGAGATCACCACTGAAGACGTAGGATATGAGGCCATACTCGGTTTCGTTCGCTAGCCGTACAGCCTCGTCTTCCGTATCGAAGGGCGATACCGCTGCGACTGGTCCAAAGATCTCCTCCTTCGCAATATCGGAATCGTGAGATACGTCAGCAAGCACTGTAGGAGGATAGAAGAAGCCCTCGCCAGACCCCGGTTTACCGCCCGTTTCGATACGCGCCCCACGGGCAACGGCATCCTTCAATAAGCGATCGACCTTCTCCACCGCGGTCGCTGTAATAAGGTCCGAGCTGGGTCTTCGCTTCAAGACCCGGCCCCACTGAAAGCGACGACATTTCCTCGGTAAGGCGGCGGACAAATGCGTCGTAGATGCCGCGCTGGACATCGAAGCGATTCGCTGCAGTGCAGGCTTCTCCGCCGTTGCGCATCTTGGCGACCATGGCGCCGGCTATGGCATCCTCCAGATCCGCATCATCGAACACGATAAAAGGAGCGTTGCCACCGAGTTCCATCGACAACTGATGACCCGGTTGGCGGCCTCGCGCAGCAGGATCCGTTGCGGGCCGCCGCCACTACCAATTGATGGAACGCGGCGGGCGCCGCCGCCTCCAAAGACGACCCCACCGATTCCCGTCGGGCCGCCCGTAAATCAGCGCAAAACACGCGAACGATCCGGCGAGAGAACGGCGAGACTCTACTGCCCCATATTGAGCGCATCCGTAACAGCGGCCGATCGTCAGCAAACGACCTTGCCGCTCTCTGACCGGCAACCTTCGCCTTGTCCTGGCGTTGGGTTTGACGAGGCTAAACGCATGGGCAAGGAATATGCAAAGCGCGAAGGGTCGGATGGGTCGTGGGAAGTCTTTGATGTCGCCACCGGAGAGGTCGCAAAGCTAGGCGGTCTCGTTCTGTCGCACCTTGACTTAGCGGCTGCGACTGGTGCGCTCGACATGTTGCAAAATCAGGTGCTGCAAGAGAACGGTCAGTCGACACCAGACACCGACTCCAATTCCTGACAATTTCTAGGGAACCGATCGACAGCCTATGTTGCCGCACTTTTCATCGCAGCGGGCCAAATCTGGCTCGGTTGGAGAGCCTGCTGCAATATTCGAGAACGCAGCTGCGAGCTAATGCTGCACTGCGTTCACGACACCGCCGGAACAGGCCGGCGAGGGGATGCAATTGTTGGGTGGGGTCCGCAATGGCCGCATCACTCTATGAACCGATCAACATCTACAAAGCCGTCGGGCCGAACATCGGCATCGTTGACGGACCATTCGAGTACGTGATCATTGCCGGTGTCAGGCTTCCACTGCCGCACCCCACTCGGATGACGGTCGTCCGATTGTCCAACGGTGATCTGTTCCTTCATTCGCCCACTAAGTTCGATACCAAGCTGGCGACCGAGCTTGAGAGGCTTGGGAAGGTCCGCCACCTCATTTCTCCGAACCAGTTCCATTACGCTCACATAGGAGAGTGGGCGGAGGCGTTTCCCCAGGCGCTCACGTGGGCGTCGCCGGGTGTGCGCAAACGAGCGAAAGCACGGCATATCCGCGTTCGATTTGACCGCGACCTCAGGCAGACCCCGCCGGAGGAGTGGCGCACGGACATAGACCAGATGCTGTTTCCCGGTGGGTATTTTAAGGAGTTCATCTTCTTCCACAGGGAAACCCGAAGCCTCATCCTCGCGGACACGATCATCAACCTGGAACTGGACAAAATGGATGAGCCTTGGAGGACGGCCACGAAGCTTTCCGGCATGGCTTACCCGCACGGCCGGACATTCTTTGGAATGCGTCTGCCGCTCCTCTTCCAGCGCCATAGAGCGGCGGTCGTTGCCGAAAGAATTCGCTCTTGGCGCCCCCGGCGAGTCCTGTTGAGCCATGGGCGCTGTTTTGATGCAGATACCGACGAGATTATTCGCAGAATTTTTGGTGAGCGCTCCTGATGAACAAAGGGCAGCTTTCGGGTATCGGCGCCGCCCCGACTCATAACGACAATTGGGCGTTGCTGACTGGCAGTTTGGGGGCCGGCAGCGGACAGTCTGGTTCTGGGCCAGCCATCTGGAAAGGCGCCATTCTGGTAACGGCTCGCATCGCGGAAGGCGCGCCATCGCCTCCACTGTCGCTCCGCCGTGAACGTGCGCGAGATGAGGAAGTTTCCTTCTCTGCGAGCGCCAAGACGGCATGCCGTCTGCGCAAACAAGATCAAGCGTAGGGTTTCGTCGATCGAAGAGGAGAAGGTCGCGAACACCAAGAGCTCGGCTGGGAATTCCGAGCGAGATATAGAATTGCCTCGCTATCCGTGTGGCAATGCCCTATGGACAGCAATGCAAAATCCCAAATTCATTCAGCCGGTGACGGTTCGGGCCAGCACCCAAGACCCCGAGACGGTCATCACCGACGTCTATGAATGCTCGTCATTTCTGCTTCGGAAGCGGCCGGGCAAGCGTGGGCCGTCACATCGCGCCGCGCTCCAGGCCTGCCACGATGCCAGCGCGGACAAAAAGCCCATATCGAGCGTTCGGCGGGCGTTCGCTTTGGCGGCGCGCGAGGCTGGTATTCTGGTCGGGCAGTAAACGGAAGACGACCGTCTTCGTCAGGTCGTTGGCAGACAGGCCAAAGGACGTTCTAATGTCCAACCCGTCCCGGGCATTCTACACAAGCTCGAGCGGCGACCGCTGGCTGGTCGGGGTCGGCGAGCGCGACGAGATTTTCGTGAGGCATGAGCCAAACCGGGCCTCGGGCGGTCAACCTTCCGAGGTTGACATCGAGACGTTCATGGCCCGCGGACCTGGCTCACCCGAAGGCAAAGCCTTGATCGATCTGCTCGACCAACGGAACAGGACCGGGAGGACATGGAAAAGCTAGGCGGTCGATAGATAGCCAACCTGCAAGGGACTCCGTAACGTGCACCGTAC
>NZ_RZSC01000239.1:0-7992 GCF_003998155.1 Mesorhizobium sp. M1E.F.Ca.ET.063.01.1.1 | reverse complement strand
CAGCACTTGAATGCGGAGCACCGCTTTGGGTTCCAATATGAGCCATTCGGCATGAACGGCGGCGTGTCGGCCCCTGACCGAAGCGCGCGCAGATGTGCAATCTGGTGGATGGATGGGCGGATTTCAAACGAAAGCGGGCGGGCTCCGAAACCCCCGCCCCGGAGCCCACCTTGGAGTGGCTGACGCATGCCGGCACAGCCTCCTCCGACGCCTTGCCAGCGTCGATCCGCCGATCGGCCGCCCGGCACGACGACGCATTAGCATGCCCTAACGTCAGCCTGTGTGAAGTGGTTCACAATGCCTGCACATGATGATCGCCGCGGCGCCGATGACTGCTGGAAATCGCCAGCCTTTCCAAGCCTAGCCTTCCGGGCCTAGCCTTCCCAGGCGACCGGAACCATGCCCAGCCGCTCGTACAGCCTGAAGGCGGCGGCGTTCTTGACCGTGTTGGTCTTGAGATCGACACGGGCGGCGCCCCTGTCGCGGAAGGTCACGAACACATGCCGCATCAGCGCTTCGCCGATACCATGCCCTCTGGAGTCCGGGTGAACGGCGAGATCCCTGACGAAGCCGGACGTCCGGCAAAGGGCCGCGCCCGCCAGCAGCCCCTTGCCGTCGATGACGAGGAAAAAGAGATCAGGATCGAACTCCGCATTGCCGAGGATGCGCGGCCACCAGTCCTCGAACGGCCCGTCGGTGCCGTCGTCGAACACCTCTTCCAGCAGCGCATGCACGGCCTGCGCATCCCTGTGCTCGAACGGGCGCATGATGAAACCGTCCGGCCAATGCGGCGCGGTCAGCGCATCGTCGAGCAACTTGCGAAGGCGAATGTCGTTGGGCGCCGCGGGGCGAGGACCTGGATTTTCATGCATGGCCAAAACCGCTACTTTTTTGGGCGACATGCGCTGAGGTTGCAACCTCAGGCGTCGGGCGGCAGCCGATGCCGCCTGCGGTCGACGCCTAGGCCCGTCTCCTCGAGCAGGCCCTTGCGCTTGGCGTCGTAATAATAGCCGGTCTGGTAGAGCGTGTCGGCCCGCTTGGCGTTGCCGCCGGAGACCAGCCAGGCGCCGCGCAGATATTTGACCGCGTATTTGAGATTGGTCTCGGCGTCGAACAGACCGGTAGCCGGCCCGTCATAGCCCATGCCGCGCGCCGTGGCGTGCTTGATCTGCATCAGTCCCCAATGGCCGTGATTGTAGGCTTTCGGGTTGAACGTGCTCTCGCGGTTGACGACATAGCGCACCAGATCGACCGGCACTTCGTAGATCACCGAATATTTCTCGATCAGCCGCTCGATCTCGGCGCGTGGGCCCGTGGCGTGCTTTTCGGCCTGGCCCGGTTGCGCAAGCAGCGCCGGGTTCTGCGGCACCACATAGGCGACCTGCTGAACGCCGGGCATGGGGGCCACCTTTGCAGACTGGCCAGTGACCGGCATGGCAACGCCGGCGGTCGCGTAGGTGGCTGCCTGCTTGAGCGAGCCAGGCCCGGTTGGCGACGCGCCGGCCATCAGCACGGGCGGTGGCGGGAACTGGCCGGCGACGGGCGTCGCGCCGGCAAACGCGGCGGGCTGCGCGGGCGGCGGCAGCGGCGCACCAGGCTGCGCGGGCGGCGGCAACTGTCCGCCTGCCGCGGCGGTGGCTGCGGCATCGCCGGTCAAAGCCGCCGTCTGCACCTGAGCAAGGCCGGAAGGCTCCGGCAGCACGGCAACGGTTTCGGGCAACGCGACGGTTGGCGTGTCATCCTCGACGGTCGGCGTCGAAGCCGCCGCAAGCTGGGGCGCAGCCTTCGTCTGCGAGGTCGAGGTACAGCCGCTAAGACCGGCAGCGGCAACGAGCACGCCGATCGCGGTAAGGATGATTTTCGCTGCCAAGCCCTGCAGGTCCGATTGTCGGTTGTTAAAAAGTCCTTACACCAGCGATTCCAAGCGGGCAATCGGGGCCGGTATGCGGTTTTCGGGTGGCGAGACTCGGGGGGAATTGCGATATTGTTCCCTATCTGTACTGTAGATGTACCCGTTTTTCGCGGTTTGCGAAAAGGAGCCCATCATGGAAAACGCATCACCGATCACGGCCGGCCACGCAGTGTTAGAAACAGTGATCGGCTTCATGGGCATTGCCTGGAGCGAAAAAGGCCTGATCCGGCTCTGCCTGCCCGAACGCAGCCGTGAAGCGATCGAGCGCCGGCTGTTTCGCCATGCCGGCGTTTCAAGCTCTACCGAACAGCCGAAATGGGTGGTCGAATTGATCGCCTCGATCAAGGCCTATGCGGCCGGAGAGGATGTCGATTTCTCCGGCGTGCCGGTCGATCTCGACGGCGTCGACGATTTCCGTCTCGCCATCTACGACGCCGCGCGCAAGCTCGGCTTCGGCGAGACCACCACCTATGGCGAATTGGCCAAGCGCGCCGGTCATTCCGGGCTCGCGCGCGAAACCGGTGCCGCGCTCGGTGCCAACCCGGTGCCGCTGGTCATTCCGTGCCACCGCATCCTCGCCGCGGGCGGCAAGATCGGCGGCTTCTCCGCGCCCGGCGGTTCGGCCACCAAGGAGAAGATGCTCGCCATGGAAGGCGTGCGCGTCGGCCCGCCTCCGGCCGCGCAGGCATCATTCGGTTTCTGACAAAACCTGCCGAACGCCGGGCTCCCCTAGCGATGCGGGAAGAGGCGGCGTCGAAAATGCCGGTCGAAGTCCGGCCGCTTGCAGACATAGACGGGGCAGGACTTGGTGTCGGCGCTGGGCACATAGGCCCTCGCCCTCACCTCGCCCATGTTGCAGAAGCGCTCGTCCCGCACATAGCGATCATAAAGCGGCAGCCCAGGCACGCGCGACGACTGGTAGCGCAGGATGATGGCGCCCTGCCTGGCGATCGTCGCCTGCACGCGACCGCAGCTCATGCGCGTCGGGTCGTAGCGCGAGACAGCCTGTGCCTCGGCGGCCACCAGCATCAGGCAGGCGGCAAGCAGAATGGTTCTCATGGTCCTCTCCTACAATCGCGCGCGTGTCTTCCCTCCACAACGCGCGCCTGACCTCAAAACTTCCACGCTATCAGGGCACCCATTGGGAGCATGCCTGCAACTCCATCTTGTTTTCATCCGCGAACCATACTATATCCGCTCCATTGAATTTGGCCGATCGATCGGGCCTCGCGATCTTCGCGTTTGCTGACGTCTATCTCCAAAATTTCGATACCGCCGGCTGGACTTCGGTCCGGTCAAACCAAAGCAAATGTGAAGGACATTCTAATGGCAACTGGTACGGTCAAGTGGTTCAACGCCACCAAGGGCTTCGGCTTCATCCAGCCTGACAATGGCGGTGCGGACGTTTTCGTTCACATCTCCGCCGTCGAGCGCGCTGGCATGACCAGCCTCATCGAAGGCCAGAAGATCAACTTCGAGATCGAGCAGGACCGCCGCACCGGCAAGTCCGCTGCTGGATCTCTGAGCAAGGCAGCCTGATTTCGCGCAGGGCGCGCGCTGGGCGAGAGCCTGGAGCGCGCGGCGAGTCACGGATGTACTGACGGTCGCGCGACAAGCGCGCCGGAGCGGAAGGACCCGACAAGCCGAAGCGGCGGATTGCCGACGGCCCGGCCCCAACGCTCCCGATCAGGCTACCGGCATAGGAAGGCGGGCATTGCCCGCCTTTTTTGTTGCCTGATTTCCGGCGATTGGCGAAACCGGCGAAGCTGCATCCTTCTCCCCGTCATTATACGGGGGAAGTGCCCGGCAGGGCGATGAGGGGCAGCGCGACGGGTCGCGACAAGCTTCGCTTGCTTTGCCGGAGATCCAGGTAGCAAATCAACGCCAGAGGTCGGCGCCGCCCTCATCTGGCTGCCACCATCTTCTCCCCGTATAATGACGGGGAGAAGGACGCTCTCGTCGAAGCTTTCGCCAATTGCCGACGTGGCCTGCTCAGGGCACCCACTCGATCGGCACGTGCCCTTCGTCCGCCTCGACCCGCTTCAGCCATTCCACCACGGCCGGATAGGCGTCGAGCTGGAAGCCGCCCTTCTCGGCGGTGTGGGTGTAGGCATAGAGCGCGATGTCGGCGACGCTGTAAGCGCTGCCGGCGAAGAAGGCGTTCTGCTCCAGATGCTTGTTCATCACGCCGAGCGCCTTGTTGCCGCGCTCCAGCGTCAAGGCGAGCCGTTCCGGTGTGGCGTCCTTGGCCCTCTCCGGAAAGGTCAGCAGCGCCTTGCGCACCGCGATATAGGGCTCGTGGCTGTACTGCTCGAAGAACAGCCACTGATAGGCCAGCGCCCGCTCATATCTGTCGGCCGGCAGGAAGCGCGTGCCTTCGGCGAGATAGAGCAGTATGGCGTTGGATTCGGCGATGCGCCTGCCGTCGTCGAGCTCGAGCAGCGGCACCATCGCGTTCGGGTTCTTGGCGACGTAGTCGGCCTTGCGCGTCTCGCCGGTATGCGAACTCACCTCGATACGGGTGAAGGGAATGCCGAGCTTAGCCATCAAAAGACGCGGCTTGTAGCAATTGCCGCTGTCGATCATGTCATAAAGTATCATGGCCCTCTCCGGCATATCGAGCGATCAAGAAGCCTCTAACTTGCTTCTGCGAGTCCCATCCATTGATTTGTTTTTGAGTGAAAGCATCAGCGACGCTGATGCAAGGGCACGACCTTGTTGTCCATGCCGAGCAGCGCGTCGACCGAGAGCGGCTCTTCGTTGAAGACCGTGCCGGCAAGCGCCGGCCGGGCAAGGTGGTATCCCTGCAGGAGGTCGACGCCACCGTCGAGTGCCACGCGCAGATGGGTGGCCTGCTCGATGCCTTCGACCAGCACCTTGGCGCCGCGGTCGTGCAGCATCGAGACCAGCGGCCGGAAGAACCGCTCGGCAGCGGCGTGGCGGCAGAATTCGGCGAACCAGCCCCCGTCGATCTTGACGATGTCGGGCGACAGCAGGCCGATGCGCGCTTCGGTCGAATGTCCGGTGCCGAAATCGTCGATGGCGATGCGGATGCCGTCATGCCTCATCTCGCGCACCAGGCTGGCGAGCACATGGTCATCGGCCGCCTGTTCGGTGATCTCGCAGACCAGCATGGCAGGCTCGAGTCCGAAATCGCCGAGATGCCTGGTCATAAGGCGGATCTCGGCCAGCGCCCGCCCGAGGTGATCGTTGATCATCGGGTCGTAGTTGAAGAACAGCGTAAGCCCATCGACGCCGATGTTGCGGTAGTTGCCGAGATGCAGCATCCGGCACATCGTCTCGACAAAGAGGCGATCCGATGCCGCTACGCTGTCGAAGAAAACCTGCGGCGCAACGGGTGTCGCGACCCGGCGCGGCTCGATCAGCGCTTCGACGGCGACAGCCTTGAGCGTCCTGCCCTGCGGCGCGAAGATCGGCTGATAGGCGCTCCACAGCCGGAACTCGCGATAGACACCGAACTGGAGGCCGATCTCGTCGGCGAAGATCGCCTCGGCGGCATTGCGCCGCCTCTCGGGCCGCGCATTCATGGCGTCACCTTGCGCCCGAACGCCTTCGCAGGCCGCGACGGCGGCACAGGAGCGGGACTGGTGGCAAAATTGGCCTTGCTCTCGTCAGCCGCAGGCACCTGCATGCTCTTGCCGAAACCGCGAAAACTGGTCGAGGCGAGCTCCGGCCGGGCAAGCACATAGCCTTGCACCATCGAGGCGCCGGATTTCTCGGCGAGGTCCAACTGCCAGCCTTCCTCGATACCTTCGAAAACCGTCCGGATACCCTGGCTTTCGAAGCTCTTCACCATCGCGCTCAGCAGCGCGAAACCGGCCCCGGACTCCATGAGCTGTGTGATCCAGTGGGCGTCGAACTTGACGATATCCGGCCTCAATTCCTTGACGCGGTTGATGTCGGAATCGTCGGCGCCATAATCGTCGACGGCGATGCGGAAGCCGTTGGCTCTGAGCGCTTCGACAAAGCTGTAGAGCGTCTCCTGCGAAGCCGACCTCTGCTCGGTCACCTCGCAGACGATGCGGCGCGGATCGATGCCAGCCTCGTGCAGCACCAGGCGCATGTCGCGCAGCGCCTTGTCGACAATGGCGCGGTCGGTGAACACCGACGGATCGAAATTGATGAAGATGGATGCCTCTTGCGGCAAACAGGCGCCGGCGTTGAGCAGGTGCAGCGTCCTGGTCAGCCCCTCGATAGGCAGCCGTTCGCCCGCCGGGCAGGTGCCAAAGAAGCTCATCGGCGACTGCGGCTCGCCGTCGCGGAACGGCCGGATCAGCCCCTCGAAGGCGGCGACAGAAAGCTTGCCCTCGTTGAAGGCGAAGATCGGCTGGAAGGCGCTCTGCAGCGTGTAGATACCCCAGACACCGCTGGAGGTGCCGTCATCATGACGGATGATATGGGCAAGCCCGGTGCTGCGCGACAAGGGTCCCTCGCTCCGCCAAACCAGCGGAATTCAATCAGCCATCCTGCCAGCCAAGGGTTTACCGGTCGTTGATGAATTTATAGTTGCCGCTCACGCCACCTTGACCTCTGGATCATCCGACAATGCTTGCGCTGGGGCCGATGATGCGACATGAGAGGCGCCGCGGCCGCTCCTGGCCGCCATTCTCTTGGAGACGCCCTGTCATGGCCTTTCTTGCCGACGCCCTTTCCCGCGTGAAGCCTTCCGCGACCATCGCGGTGACGCAGAAAGCGCGCGAGCTGAAAAATGCCGGCCGTGACGTCATCGGCCTCGGCGCCGGCGAGCCGGACTTCGACACGCCCGACAACATCAAGAACGCGGCGATCGACGCGATCCGCCGCGGCGAGACCAAGTATCCGCCGGTTTCCGGCATCGTGCCGCTGCGCGAGGCGATCGCCAGGAAGTTCAAGCGCGAGAACAATCTCGACTACCGGCCGGAGCAGACCATCGTCGGCACCGGCGGCAAGCAGATCCTGTTCAACGCCTTCATGGCGACGCTGAACCCCGGCGACGAGGTCATCATTCCCCGCCCCTATTGGGTGAGCTACCCGGAAATGGTGGCGATCTGCGGCGGCACGTCGGTTTTCGCCGACACTTCGATCGACAACGGCTTCAAGCTGACCGCTGAAGTGTTGGAAAAGGCGATCACGCCGAAGACCAAATGGCTGCTGATGAACTCGCCGTCCAACCCGTCGGGCGCCGCCTACACCGAAGCCGAGCTTCGGGCGCTGGCCGACGTTTTGCTCAAGCACCCGCATGTCTGGACGTTGACCGACGACATGTACGAGCATCTGACCTATGGCGACTTCGTCTTCAAGACCATCGCCGAGGTCGAGCCGAAGCTCTACGAGCGGACGCTCACCATGAACGGCGTGTCGAAAGCCTATGCCATGACCGGGTGGCGCATCGGCTACGCCGCCGGCCCGGTGCCGCTGATCAAGGCGATGGACATGATCCAGGGCCAGCAGACCTCGGGCGCCTGCACCATCGCGCAATGGGCTTCCGTCGAGGCGCTCAACGGCCCGCAGGACTTCATCGCCAGGAACAAGGCGATCTTCCAAGGCCGGCGCGATCTCGTCGTCTCGATGCTCAACCAGGCGCGCGGCATCACCTGTCCGTCGCCGGAAGGCGCCTTCTATGTCTATCCGTCCTGCGCTGAGCTGATCGGCAGGAAGACCAGGGCCGGCAAGGTCATCGACAGCGACGAGATTTTCTGCTCGGAGCTGCTCGACGCCGAGGGTGTCGCGGTGGTGTTCGGCTCGGCCTTCGGCCTTGGTCCGAACTTCCGCATCTCCTATGCGACGTCGGAGACGCTGCTGGAGGAAGCCTGCACCCGCATCCAGCGTTTTACTGCATCGCTGACCTGAACGGCAGCGTAGCCACCCAGATAAAAAAAACCCGGCTTCGCGCGCCGGGTTTTTGTTGACGGCGCTCAGCCGCCATATTGCTCGTCGGAGACGGCCTCGAGCCAATCGGCGTGGACGCCGTCCATCGCCTCCTGCATGGCGACATGCGTCATCGTGGTTTTCGGCCCGGCGCCGTGCCAGTGCTTTTCGCCCGGCGCGAACGAGATGACGTCGCCCGCCCTGATCGCCTC
>NZ_RZSC01000238.1:0-8040 GCF_003998155.1 Mesorhizobium sp. M1E.F.Ca.ET.063.01.1.1 | reverse complement strand
ACCGGCTCAAGATCGCCTTGATGAGGGACTGGGGCCTCAAGACCCCCGAATTCGATTTCTATCCCCTGCCGCAGGTGCAGGGCATCCTGCGCAAGGGCAACTGGACCGCCACCGCCGCCATCCACAAGGATGCCGACAGCGACATCGCGCGCGTCATCGCGCTCTGGCCCGGCCTGAAGAACGAGGCCTACGGCCTCGCCTGCGATATCGGCTCGACCACCATTGCCATGCATCTGGTGTCGCTGCTGTCGGGCCGTGTTGCGGCCTCTTCCGGCACATCCAATCCGCAGATCCGCTTCGGCGAGGATCTGATGAGCCGCGTCTCCTATGTGATGATGAATCCGGACGGCCGCGAAGGCATGACGGTCGCGGTGCGCGAGGCCATTTCAGGCCTCGTCGACAAGGTCTGCGCGGAAGGCAATGTCCACCGCAACGACATCCTCGACGCGGTGTTCGTCGGCAACCCGATCATGCACCATCTGTTCCTCGGCATCGATCCGACCGAGCTCGGCGGCGCGCCTTTCGCGCTCGCCGTTTCCGGCGCCGTGCGCATCAAGGCCTCCGACCTCGGCCTGAAGCTGAACCAGGGCGCGCGCCTCTACATGCTGCCCTGCATCGCCGGCCATGTCGGCGCCGACGCCGCCGCGGTCACGCTGTCGGAAGGCCCGCACCGCCAGGACGAGATGATGCTGATCGTCGACGTCGGCACCAATGCCGAGATCGTGCTCGGCAACAGGACGCGCGTGGTCGCGGCCTCTTCCCCGACCGGCCCGGCCTTCGAGGGCGCGGAGATCTCCGGCGGCCAGCGCGCCGCGCCAGGCGCCATCGAGCGCGTCCGCATCGATCCCGACACGCTTGAGCCCCGCTACCGCGTTATCGGCTCGGAACTGTGGTCCGATCAGCCGGGCTTTGCCGAAAGCGTGCAGGCGACCGGCGTCACCGGCATTTGCGGCTCCGGCATCATCGAAGTGATCGCCGAGATGTATCTGACGGGCATCATTTCGGAAGACGGCGTCGTCGACGGCTCGCTCGCGGCGCGCTCACCGCGCATCGTCCCCAACGGGCGCACCTTCTCCTACGTGCTGAAGGATGGCGAGCCGAAGATCACCATCACCCAGAACGACGTGCGCGCCATCCAGCTTGCCAAGGCAGCCCTTTATGCCGGCACCAAGCTGTTGATGGAAAAGCAGCACACCGACCATGTCGACCGCATCCATTTCGCCGGCGCCTTCGGCTCCTTCATCGACCCGAAATACGCCATGGTGCTGGGCCTGATCCCCGACTGCGACCTCGACAAGGTGTCGGCCGTCGGCAACGCCGCCGGCGCCGGCGCGCGCATGGCGCTGCTCAACCGGGGCTACCGCCGCGAGATCGAGGAAACCGTGAGCAGGATCGAGAAGATCGAGACGGCGCTGGAGTCCAAGTTCCAGGAGCACTTCGTCTATGCCATGGCGCTGCCGAACAAGGTGGACCCGTTCCCGAAGCTCGCAGCCGTGGTGAAGCTGCCGCCGCGCAAGGCAACGAGCGAGGACGGCGCCGTGGGTGATGCCACCCCGCGCAGGCGCTCGCGCGAGGAGCGCGCGGCACGGCGCGGCCTCGGATAGGCCTGCTTCTTACCGGTACGCCTTCGATTTCATTTGCATGCAAATGTTTCCGGATCCGCCCGATCCGGAAACCGAAACGCTGCTTTTGCGAAATCCTTTCGATACATGCCTGGCGCATTCAGCGGCCATCGAACGGTGGCCGGGATCGTGCATGTCGCCCAAAAGTGCTCAGCGGTTTTGGGAAAGGACATGCAGCAAAAATGAGTTGTCGGCCGCCGCTCTTCAAAGGGAGATGAAAATGTCGATGTTCGATAACCTCAGCCGCTTTGGCGTTACCATCAGGCAGGCCCATGCACGGAACAAGGCGATCCGCGCGCTCGACGACCTGCCGGCGCATGCCCGGAAGGATATTGGCTGGCCGGCCTCGCCGCCGAGCGACCCGCAGGCGGCTCTTCACAAGCTGCTGCTTGGCACGCCGCGCTGATGACCTTCGCCGACAAATGCAAGCTGCTCGGCAAACGCCGGGGCCGGCAAGCGGCCTCGGCGACCGGCGACAACAAGCTGCGCGCCGCGCTGCTGCCGGGGCGTCGGTGACGCGCCTGCTATCGAATCAGGGCGTCGCATCACGTCGATGTGCGCCCGGCGAACCTTGACATTTTTAGCTGAGATCCAATCTTCGGATAGTGGGGAGAATTCTCTTAGTCGGCTCTGCCGAAGTCCGTGTATCCGCATGCCTAGTTTGAAAAGCCACGTCGTCTCGTTCATTCTTAGGCACAGCCGCAAGAAGGCCTTTTCCAGTCCCGAGAATCTGCAGCGCTGGATTGCCTACGCCCGCAAGACCGAAGACTATCATCCGCCCGCCTTGCTGAAAGCGCGGCTCGACATCGCCGAGACCAGTGTCGGTGGTTTTCCCGTTTATGAGATCGCGCCGACGGCCGGCGAAAGCCGGCGCATCCTTTATCTGCATGGCGGCGCCTTCGTCTTTCAGATGACATCCTATCACTGGGTGCTGATTGCCGAGATGGCGGAGCGGCTGGGCTTCGGCGTCACCGTGCCGATCTATCCGATCGCGCCGGAGCACAACTTCCATGACATGTTCGGCATGGTGGGCGACGTCTATCGGCGCATGCTCGAAGAGACCGATGCCGGGGATATCGTCTTCATGGGCGATTCCGCCGGCGGCAACATGGCCGTGGTGCTCACCATGATGGGCGCCGAGAAAGGCCTCCCAGCACCATCGCGCCACGTGCTGATCTCGCCCGGCCTCGATATGTCGCTGTCCAATCCGGAGGTGTTCGAGGCGGAGCGCCGCGATCCGTGGCTCGGCATTTCCGGCGGGCTCGAGGCGATCCGGCTCTACAGCGCCGGCATCGACCGCTCCGACTGGCGCATCAGCCCGCTCTATGGCGATCTCTCGGTGCTGCCGAAGACGCTGCTGCTCACCGGCTCGCATGACCTGCTCAGCCCCGATAATCTGATCTTCGCCGAACGGGCGCGCGCCGCAGGCGTCGAGGTCGACGTGGTCTATGAGGAAGGCATGTTCCATGTCTGGCCGCTGATCGAGATGCCGGAGGCGCGACGCGCGCGCGACAGCATCGTCGACTTCCTCACCGGCGAACCGACACCGCAGCGCGCCCGCGCACCGCGCCTGACCGGAACTGCCTACGCGGCGCGGCCTGCGCCGGCGGCCGAATAGCTCAGAACCTGCCGGTTTCGCGGAACAGTTCGAACGTCGCGCGGATGTGATCGGCAACGGCCTTCACCGGCGCGCTGGCGTCGGGCGCCACCACCATGGCGAGATTGTAGGTGCCGATATCTGGCATGCCGTCCTTCTGGCCCAGCTCGACCATATCGTCGCCGAGGAAGGATTTTGGCAGTGGCGCCACGGCGAGGTCGGCCATGATCGCGGCGCGCTGGCCGGCCGTGTGGGCGCTCATATAGGCGACGCGGTAGTTGCGGCCCTCGCGCCCGAGCGCTTCCAGGGCGCCGGCCCGCCAGGCGCAGCCCTCTTCCCACAGCGACACCGGCAGCGGTTCGCGCAGATGCGCGCAGCCACCCTTGGCGCCCGCCCAGACGATCGGCTCGGTCAAAAGCACCTCGGCGCCGAGCGCGCTGGTCTTGTAGGAATTGGTGAGCAGCGTGATGTCGAGCGCCCGGTCGTCCATGCGGCGGCGCAGATTGCTGCTCTGATCGATGGTGACGTCGACGGCGATCGACGGATGCGACTGCGCGAAGCGCTTCAAGACATGCGGCAGCACGCGCTCGCCATAATCATCCGGGGAGCCGAGCCGCACCACGCCCACGATGTCGGGAATGATGAACTTCGACACCACCTCGCGGTTGATCGACAGAAGCCGCCGGGCATAGCCGAGCAGCATCTCGCCATCCGTGGTCAGCGTCACCGAACGCGCGTCGCGCGCGAAGACGGAGCGGCCGAGAATGTCTTCCAGCTTCTTGATCTGCATGGAGACGGCCGAGGGCGTGCGGAACACCGCATTGGCGGCGGTGGTGAAGCTGCCGGTCTCTGCGATCGCCACGAAGGTGCGCAGCACATCGAGATCGAGCAGCGGCAGAGGATGGTTGAGCGGGGCGTTCATCGGAGCTTACCTTCAATTTTTCTGATGCAAACGATCATCCCATTTCGTTTGATTGAACATCACTTCAGGCGCATAGTCAACTCGATCGATGCAGGATGCTGCCAAAAGCAGCCATGAAACAACCCCGACACGGACCTGCAATCGACATGAAATGAAGCTGAAGCAGACCTGACGTAACGCATTGCCGGGTGCCTCCCTGCCCGAATCGAGGAGAATGAAAATGTCTATCCTGTCGTCTATCGGTCGGCTCGCGACCGAATTCAGCGCCGCCCGCGCCCGCTACCAGACCGAACGCGCAATCCATTCGCTGCCGATCGAGCTGCAGAAGGATATCGGCTGGCCGGAAGCCGCCGATGCCAAAACCGGTGTGCGCCTCGGCGTCGGAACCTGGGCCGGAGCGAAGTAACAAAGTGTGCATTCAGTGCTGAAGGCCTGCCGCATCAGCCCGGCAGGCCTTTTTGTTTGCACTCAAACGAATTTTCCAGCCATGCGGCCGCTGCATGACGCATATGAACCACTCGCATAACACGGCGCCGTTCTACTTAATGCCTTGTAAACAATCGTAAATTTCGGGCAGTTTGCCCAAATATGTCGCAATCCATGTCGCTTTTCATATCAAGCGCTTCGTTTTTGCGATTTAGTTTTTGCTGAACCAAGCCTATATCACCTCTCAGCAAAAACGAGCTGCCCCACTCCATCAAGCGAAGGCGACCCGTCTGAGCAACCAAATGGAGATGATGATGAAGCTCTTTGCCCGCCTGTTCACCCGCCGCGAAATGAACCTGACGACCGCTCTCGAGCGTCAGCGTCTTGCCAAGACCATGCCCGGCCAGACCGGCGCTATGGCCGCTGCCCGCCTCGGCTTCGTTGCCTGAGCACTCGTTCGACGGGACGGCCGCGCGCCGTTACCCGACTTGATCACAACGCCGCCGGGCCTCGCCAAGGCGGCGTTTTCATTTTGACGGCGCGGTTCGTTGGATACCTGAGGTGGTATCTCCAGGCTCGCGCCATCGGCGATTGCCCATTTGCGACCCGTGTCGCAAATTTAATCTTCACTTAGCCGCCTACCCGATTGACAAGAATGCTTTTTCCTGATGTCGCTATGCTATTAGCGACATTCTGTTCGCGTCATGGCCGCGTGAGGTCTCCCGTGAATGCCGTAAAGCTCCCGATCAAGAGATCGTTTGTATTCTTCCTCGTCCCCGACTTCACCATGATCGCCTTCGCGACGGCGCTCGACCCGTTGCGCTCGGCCAACCGGATGCTCGGCTACGATGCCTATAGCTGGCGCCTGGCCAGCATCGACGGCAAGCCGGTGCGCGCCTCGAACGGCGTCGAATGCGCCGTCAACACCTCGCTCGAGGAAGAGCGCAAGAAGATGGCCGGGCCAGACAGGCCGAACATGGCGATCGTCTGCAGCGGCATCAATGTCGAGCGCTACCACAACAAGTCGGCCTTCGCCTGGCTGCGCGAGGAATACAATCGCGGCGTCGCCGTCGGCGGGCTGTGCACTGGCGCGCATATCCTGGCTGCTGCCGGGCTTTTGTCCAACAAACGCTGCGCTATCCACTGGGAGAACCTGCCGGGCTTCTCGGAGGCCTTCCCCAAGGCCAATGTCTTTGCCGACCTCTTCGAGGTCGACCAGAACGTCTATACCTGCGCCGGCGGCACCGCCGCGCTCGACATGATGTTGAAGCTGATCGGCGACGACTTCGACGAAAGCCTCGTCAACCGTGTCTGCGAGCAGGTGCTGACCGACCGCGTGCGCAGCCCGACCGATCGCCAGCGCCGGCCGCTGCGGGCGCGTCTGGGCGTCCAGAACTCCAAGGTGCTGACCATCATCGAATTGATGGAGGCGAATCTCGCCGAGCCGCTGTCGCTGATCGAGATCGCCGATCACGTCGATCTGTCGCGCCGGCAGATCGAGCGTCTGTTCCGCACCGAGATGGGCCGATCCCCCGCCCGCTATTATCTCGAGATCCGGCTCGACCGCGCCAGGCATCTGCTCATCCAGTCGTCGATGCCTGTGGTCGAGGTGGCCGTGGCCTGCGGCTTCGTCTCGGCCTCGCACTTCTCCAAATGCTACCGCGAGCTCTATGCCCGCTCGCCGCAGCAGGAGCGCGTCGACCGCAAGCAGTTGCTGGCCGCCTGAACCAGTCAGGTGGCGGCTGCCTGGGCGGACTGCGTCTGCGCAGTCCGCATCGCCTCGATGCGGATGTCCTCGGTGAGTTGCGCTTTCAGCGTGGAAAATTCCGGGCTGGTCTTCAGCGTGTAGTGGCGCGGATGCGGCAGGTCGACCGGCACGTCCGATTTGATGCGGCCAGGCCGCGCGCTCATCACGACCACCCGCGAAGCCATGAAGATTGCCTCCTCGATATCGTGGGTGACGAACAGCACCGTCTTCTTGCGCCGCTCCCAGATGCCGAGCAGCAATTCCTGCATCAGACCGCGCGTCTGGTTGTCCAGCGCGCCGAACGGCTCGTCGAGCAACAGGATCGCCGGGTCGTTGGCCAGCGCGCGCGCGATCGCCGTGCGCTGCTGCATGCCGCCCGAAAGCTGCTTCGGCCAATGGTTTTCGAACCCCTTCAGACCGACGAGGTCGACATAGGAGGCGACGATCTCGTTGCGTTCGCGTTCCGGCATGCCCCGCTCGCGTAAGCCGAAGGCAATGTTTTCGGCAACCGTCAGCCAGGGAAACAGCGTATAGGACTGAAAGACCATGCCGCGATCCGGGCCGGGCCTGGTGACGGCCTTGCCGTCGAGCAGCACATGGCCGGTGCTCGGCGCCTCCAGCCCGGCCACGATGCGGAGCAACGTCGATTTCCCGCAGCCGGACGGGCCGAGGATGGTGATGAAATCATTGGCCGCAACCGAAAGGTCGACGGGCTGCAAAGCCTGCACCGGATTGCCGCCACGCACCCCGGCGAAGGTTCGCGAAACGCCTTCGATGAGAAGCTTGCTCACGCCAGGCTCCACGGATAGAGCCAGCGATTGAGCGCCTTGAAGGCGAAGTCGGACAACAGTCCGATCAACCCGATCACGATGATGCCGAAGATGATCTGCCCTGTCGCCAGCCGCGACTGGCTGTTGATGATCATGTAACCGATGCCGGATGACGAGCCGATCAGCTCGGCGACAATGACATAGGTCCACGCCCAGCCGAGCACCAGCCGCAGCGTCTCGGCGATTTCCGGCGCATTGGCCGGCATGATCACCCGTTTGACGATGCCGTTGTCGGTTGCCCCCAGCGTGTAGGCCGCCTCGACCAGGTCTCGCCTGGTGCTGCCGACCTTGACCGCGACGATCAGGATGATCTGGAACACCGAGCCGACGAAGATCACCAGGAGCTTCTCCAGTTCACCGATGCCGGCCCACAGGATGAGCAGCGGGATGAACGCCGAAGCCGGCAGGTAGCGGGCGAAGGACACAAACGGCTCGAGGAACGCCTCGATCGGCTTCCAGGCGCCCATCGCGATGCCGATCGGCACCGCGACGATCGAAGCCAGCACGAAGCCGCCGAAGACGCGCCAGATGGTGATCAGGATGTCGAGCCAGAAGCGGTCCTCGACCAAAAGCCGCCAACCGTCGCCAAGCATCGACGGCGGATCGGCGAGAAAGATCCGGTTCACATGGCCGCCCAGCGTGATCCACGCCCAGAACGCCACGAAGAGCACAAAGAAGGCGATGCCGAGCACGGTTCGGGTGCCCGGCGGAACGGGATGCAAGGGACGCAGCATCAGGCACTGTCCTTAAAGCATGTCTCCCGAAAGCGGGAACCGGTTTCGGGACAAAGACATGCGTAAAATCAAGAAACCTAAAGCGCAGGGAGCGAATCTGAAAGATCGCGACGCGCTTTAAGGAGAAGGAACGGCGGCTTGTCGCCGCCGTCGATCGAGGGA
>NZ_RZSC01000237.1:0-8046 GCF_003998155.1 Mesorhizobium sp. M1E.F.Ca.ET.063.01.1.1 | reverse complement strand
GAGCACGGTCTTCTTCATAAGATGGTCCCTCTCCAAATCGCGACCGTTGCGGCCGCGCCAAATCAGCCCTTCCGCACGCCTTGTAACATGAAATGCGGCAAAAAGCGGAACGGCAAAGCTCTACCAGAGGTTCTTGCCGTCGATCACCACCACTTCGACCTTGTCCAGGTCGAAATCGTCGAACAGGCGGGAGTTGACGCTGATTTTCGGGTTGTCGAAGTCGGGCTCACCGGTCGACCAGTCGGGGGTTTCGGTGAAGGTGCCGCAGCCGCAGACGGCGCAGAAGCCATGTTTGATGGTTTTCGAGCCCCAGCGGTAGAAGGATACGTTTTCAGGCGGGCTGGTGAGCTTGAATTGCGACGGGACGTAGTAGGCCCAGAGCGACCCGCGCTTGGAACAGAACGAGCAGGTGCATTGCGTCACGGTTTGCGGCGCTTGCGAAACCTCGAATGTCGTCGCCTTGCAATGGCAGCTTCCCTTGATGACCATGAACGCATTCCTCTTCGTTGTCCGCCGCCCTCCGCGGCAAGGCAACATAAAGAAACGCTACTGGCAACCGGCTGTCGGCAGGCTTGCCTGCCATCGCATCCCAGGAATGCAACTCTCAGAACGTCTCGTCGCTCAATAGGACCGCGGCGGCACGAACAGACAGATGGTCTTGCCGGCATCGAGGCCCGCCTGATGCGCGCACCAGTGGAATTCGCCGTCGGGCGAGTCCTTGACGCGCTTGTCGGTCATCGGAACGACCTCCCCCGTGCCGGCTATCACGTAACCCTCGGGCTTTTCCAGCACTTCGCCTGTGTGGGTCGTGCGGCAATCATAGTTCGCGCAGCACGCGAATGGATAACTCCAGCCCTGCGGCATCGCAGCCGTGGGTTTGGCGTCGTGCGCGACGGCAGTGGCGGTCAGCATCACCGTCCCGACCGTGGCGAACAGGGAAAACAGGAGTCGGCCGGCCGGGCGAACGGCTCGGGCCGATCTTGACTTGGCAGCAGGCATCGAAGCGTTCCTTTCGAGCATCAAGCGTTTTTCCGCTTGCCCGTTCCCGGAACGTGTCTTCCCAGTGGCCGGATCGTCAGTCGCAGATATGCCGCGTCCGGCCATAAATGCTTCTATCCCCCAGCCCAAATGCTGAGCTGATTCCTTGGCCGGCGCAAGAAGTGGGCGCGCCCTCGGATCGCACCGGGGCTTCAGCATCGGCCACAGAAAAGGGTGCGCCGACTTGGTTAACGAAGCCGGCGACCAGGGTGCCTAAGAACGAAATTCCGCTGACGGAGGTTCCGGCCGTCAGCCGGTGACATGTTCACGATATTGCGGCAGGTCGTCCGTAATCGTGAACCATGGCGCCTTGGAACCGACGAAGATGTGTGCATTCGGGCGAATGCTTGGATCGTCCATCAACGTCCCCATGGCGATATGGACGTAGGCCCCCTCCCGCACCAATGAATAGAGCAGCGAGCCGCATTGCCCGCAATGCGCGTCGTGGCCGCTGGCATCGCCATAGATCAGCAATCCGTCGTCACCCGCGGTCAGGCGAAACTTGAGGCGCTCGATCCCGGCGAAAGGCTTGAAGGCGGAACCGGTGGTACGACGGCAGTTCGAGCAATGGCAATTGGCCGCGTAGGCGAATTCATCGGCCACCTCGTAGCGGACCGCGCCGCAGAAGCATTTTCCTGCAAGTGTTCGAACCACTGTCTCCTCCGTCGCAGTGATGCGCAGGGACCCTTAGTCCAGATCAGCCACCGCCTCGCCGGCGCCACCCTCGATGCGATGCGACAGCGAAGCTTCCATGAACTCGTCGAGGTCGCCGTCAAGCACGCTTGACGGGCTGGTGTTTTCGACGCCGGTGCGCAGATCCTTCACCAGCTGATAGGGCTGCAGCACGTAGGAACGGATCTGGTGGCCCCAGCCGATATCGCTCTTCGAAGCCTCGGTGGCGTTCGCCACGGCCTCGCGCTTCTTCAGCTCTTCTTCGTAGAGCCGGGAGCGCAGCATCTCCCACGCCTTGGCGCGGTTCTTGTGCTGCGAGCGTTCGGCCTGGCAGGCAACCGCGATGCCGGTCGCGAGATGGGTGATGCGAACCGCCGAGTCGGTCGTATTGACGTGCTGGCCGCCGGAACCGGAGGAACGATAGGTGTCGATGCGCACGTCGGATTCGGAGACGTTGATCTCGATCGTGTCGTCGATGACCGGATAGACCCAGACGCTCGCGAAGGAGGTGTGGCGGCGCGCATTGCTGTCATAAGGCGAGATGCGCACCAGGCGATGAACGCCGGATTCCGTCTTCAACCAGCCATAGGCGTTGTGGCCCTTGATCAGCACGGTGGCGGACTTGATGCCAGCCTCTTCGCCTTCATGGACTTCCAGTACCTCGACCTTGAAGCGGCGCCGTTCGGCCCAGCGCGTATACATGCGCAAAAGCATCGAGGCCCAGTCCTGGCTCTCGGTGCCGCCGGCGCCGGCATGGATTTCGAGATAGGTGTCGTTGGCGTCGGCCTCGCCCGACAGCAGCGTCTCGACCTGGCGGGCCTTGGCCTCGCCCTGCATCGACCGCAATGCGGCTTCGGCTTCGGCGACGACGCTTTGGTCGCCCTCTTCCTCGCCAAGCTCGATCAGGCCGATATTGTCTTCGAGCGCCTGGGTCAGTCCTTTAACGGCTGCGATGCCGTCCTCGAGTTCCTGGCGTTCCCGCATCAGCTTCTGCGCTTCGATCGGATCATTCCAGAGGCTGGAATCCTCGGCGCGGACGTTCAGGTATTCAAGCCGCTTGATGGCCTGATCCCAGTCAAAGATGCCTCCTCAGCAGGGTTATCGCCTGCCTGATCTCGTCGACAATGTTGAGCGTTTCCGCGCGCATGGTTTTGGGTTCTGTCCTGTTGTTCTGCTTCTTGTCCGGAATAGGCGCGATACATAGGCACGGCACCGCCGCCTGTAAAGCGAAATGGGCCGGCGGTATTTTGCCGGCCCATTTCGAAATCGGGAAATCTTAGTAGAGGCCGCCGCCGCCGTCCTGGATGGCCTGATTGGCCTGCGGCGACAACCCGGCACCGGAGCCGTTGGAGCCGTCGGCGCCCATGCCGATGACCCAATAGCTGTCGGCCGGGCCGGTGCCGGGCTTGAACGCCTCGATAATGGTGTTGGGATCGCCCTCTGCAGCACGCATGCCGGTCTTGCGGTTGATGGCGATCAGCTTCATGCCTTCCGGAACCTGGAAGTCGACATTCGGCGTGCCGTCCAATGCCACGCGCATGAAATCCTTGAAGATCGGCGCAGCCAGACCACCACCGGTGGCGCCCTTGCCGAGGCCGCGCGGCGTGTCGTAGCCCATGTAGAGACCGACGACGAGGTTCGGCGTGAAGCCGATGAACCAGGCGTCTTTCTCGTCGTTGGTCGTGCCGGTCTTGCCGGCGATGTGGCGGCCGAGCTCGGCGATGGTGGCGCCCGTGCCGCGCTGCACGACGCCTTCCATCATCGAGGTGATCTGGTAGGCGGTCATCGGATCGAGCACCTGCTCGGAATTGTCGACCAGTTCCGGCTCGGACTGGTTCTTCCATTCGCTGGCGTTGCAGCCTTGGCAGCCGCGTTCATCCTGCTTGAAGACGGTCTTGCCGTAGCGATCCTGGATGCGGTCGATCAGCGACGGTTTGATCGACTTGCCGCCATTGGCCATGATCGAATAGGCCGACACCATGCGCATGACCGTCGTCTCGCCGGAGCCCAGTGCCATCGGCAGATATGGCGCCAGATGGTCGTAGACGCCGAAGCGTTCGGCATATTCGACCACCAGTTTCATACCCATGTCATTGGCGAGCCTCACCGTCATCAGGTTGCGCGACTTCTCGATGCCGGAGCGCAACGTGGCCGGGCCTGCGACCGTGCCGTCATAGTTCTTCGGCGTCCAGGTCGTGTTGCCGCTCTGGATCGTGATCGGGCCGTCCATGATCACGGAGGCCGGCGTGTAGCCGTTATCGAGCGCCGCCGAATAGACGATCGGCTTGAACGAGGAGCCCGGCTGGCGCATCGCCTGCGTCGCGCGGTTGAACTCCGACTGCGCGTAGGAGAAGCCGCCGACCATGGCCAGCACGCGCCCGGTATGCGGGTCCATGGCGACCAGGCCGCCTTCGACTTCGGGCACCTGGCGCAGGCTGTAGGTATTGTCTGAGCCGTCGTTCTTCTGCACGAAAATGACATCGCCTGGCTCCAGCACCTCCGCCGGAGATTTCGCCCTGACGGACTTGCCGTTGACGAAGTGGCGCATGGCGAAGCCCATGTCGTCCTTGGCGACAGTTCCCTCAACGCGGTCCTTGACGAGGTCCCCGGAGACCTGCCGCGCCGGCTGAATGCCGATAGTCAATCCGTCGGCGGAACTGTCGAGCACGACGGCGAGCGTCCATTCCGGCACGTCCTCCAGGCCCTTGACGGCGCCGAGCGGAACGCCCCAATCGCCGGAAATATCGATATGGGTCACCGGTCCGCGATAGCCGCGCAGCGTGTCGTATTTCAGCAGCCCGTTCTGCATCGCCTTGCGGGCGATCAACTGGATCTTCGGATCGAGCGTCGTGCGCACCGACAGGCCGCCCTCATAGAGCGCGTTCTCGCCGTAGCGGGCGATGATCTGGCGGCGCACCTCCTCGGTGAAAAACTCGCCCGCGAACAGATAGGAGCCGTTGCGGCGCGGCTTCACGCCGAGCGGCTCGGCCTTGGCCTTGTCGCCTTCCTCGCGGGTGACGTAGCCGTTCTCGACCATCTGGTCGATGACCCAGTTGCGGCGCTCCAGAGCGCGGTCGGCATGCTTGAAGGGATGATAGTTGTTGGGGCCCTTGGGCAGCGAAGCGAGATAGGCGGCCTCGGCGACGGTCAGCTCGTTGACCGACTTGTCGAAATAGGTGAGCGCCGCGCCCGCCACGCCATAGGCGCCGAAGCCGAAGAATATCTCGTTGAGATAGAGTTCGAGGATGCGGTCCTTCGAATAGGCCTGCTCGATGCGGAAGGCCAGGATCATCTCCTTGATCTTGCGCTCATAGGTCTGGTCTGAAGTGAGCAGGAAGTTCTTCGCCACCTGCTGCGTGATCGTCGAGGCGCCGACCTGGCGCCTGCCGGAGCCGAGATTCTGCAGATTGACGATGATGGCGCGGCCAAGGCCGGTGATGTCGATGCCGGGGTGGTTGTAGAAGTTCTTGTCCTCGGCCGACATGAAGGCGGCCTTGACGCGATCCGGGATCGCCTGGATCGGCAAATAGAGACGCCGCTCGCGCGCGTATTCGGCCATCAGCGAACCGTCCGACGCATGGATGCGCGTCGTCACCGGCGGCTCGTATTTGGCCAGAACTTCGTAGTCGGGCAGATCCTTCGTCAGATGGCCGATGTAGATGGCCAGGCCGGCAGCGACCAGCAGCGCCAGCGTCGTGCCGATGCCGAAGAAATAGCCGATGAGACGAATCATGCCCGCTCCAGTCCGAGGTTCGGGATTTTCCTAAACGAAGCCGACAGTCGCGCAAGCTTCACGGGGCGGTCCCAATCCGCAACGAAAACCCATGTCGCGACCATGTGGACAAAATACGGCAGCGCGAAATTTCAGGACTCGTTCCGCGGAATAATAACGCTACGTGTCGTCGTCGCGCAACGCCGCTTGTGGTTGCAGGACGACTCTTGGTTGCGGGCGGGAGCAGCCCCGTCAACCACCGGTCCCGGTTCCGGCTTTCGCCGCGGCAAACAGGGCAACGGCATTGGTTATGCTTTGCGCCGCCTTGCCACGCCAGTCGGCGCTGAGGAGTTGCGCCTCGTCCTTGCTGTTGGAGAGATAGCCGAGCTCGACCAATACGGAGGGAACGTCGGGCGCCTTCAGCACCTTGAAGCCCGCCGAACGCTGTGGATTGTTGATCAGGCCGACGCTGGTCGACAACTGGCCGACCAGCGTGTGGGCAAAGCTCATCGAGAAGCCGTGCGTCTCGCGGCGGATCAGGTCGATCAGGATGTCGGTGACCTCCTTGTTGTCGTTCTCGATCTTCATGCCGGCGAACTGGTCGGACAGGTTTTCGCGATCGGCGAGTGCCTGGGCTTCGGGATCGGAGGCCTTGTCGGAGAGCGTGTAGACGGTGGCGCCGCGGAGGCCCTTGACGGCAATCGTGTCGGCATGGATGGAGATCAGAAGATCGGCTTCGTGCTGGCGGGCGATGCGCACGCGGTCGTCAAGCGTGAGGTAAACGTCGTTCTCCCGCGTCATGTACACTTCGTATCTGCCGACCGCGGCCAGCTTGTCGCGCAATTCGGTGGCGAAGGCGAGCGTGACATCCTTCTCGACCGTGCCTGAGGCGCTCTCCGCGCCGCCGTCGACGCCGCCGTGGCCGGGGTCGACGACCACGGTGAAGCGGTGGCCGGGCGCCGAGATCGGCCCGGTGCCGACCCGGCCGCCCTTGTCGGCGGAAACGGTCGAGCCGGTCGTCAGCGACTGGTTGGCGAGGGCTTCGTCGAATTCCCGTTCCGACGCGGCCGACATGTCGATGGCGATGCGATAGCCGTTGCCGTCATCATTCTTCAGCACGTCGAGCTTGTCGACGGCGAACGGCCCCTTGCCGGTGAGGATCAGCCGCGAACCCTTACCCTGGTCGCCGAAGCGAACGGCGCGCACCAGGCCGCGCGGCTTCACATCCTTGGCGTAGAGGGCGAATCGCGTACGCGGCAGATCGACGACAAGGCGGTTGGGGCCGCGCAGCAGGAACCATTTCACATCCGGCTCGCGGTCGAAGGTCATGACGATGCGCATCTTGGTGGCGTCGCCGGCCATCTTGTAGCCGGTCGCGCCAAGCAACCCATCGGCCCGCGAGGAGGCGGTCAGCCCAAGCAGGACCGCCAGCAGGAAAAGCGTCTTTGTCACGAGTTGGAGATGCCCAGCGGCGCCACGGCCCTTGTCTGCGGTGCCTGCCAGTCCCATCTCTTGTCCGTCGCTCCCGGTTTGGCGCCTTGCGCCGGGTCGTTTCGCAGAAGGCCTGTCTGGCAGCCAACTCGATTAACAATTGGTATCCAGAGAAGGTTAACCAAGCCTTTTCGTGTAGCAAATGGAGCGACCTTCCCCAACGGAAGCGCTTTTTGCCGGCATCCGAAATCGGGGTTGCCTTCCACCCCGCCAAATCATAAAAGCGACATTGGATCACTGCAATCCTGGAACCGCCCGCCTCTGCAGTTCCCGCCAAGGGTAAGATGTGAAGGCGGCTCCTTTCGCTTCCGGGCTTCAGGTGATCGCGACGATTTTCGCAGGCGTGCTCCCGTGGCGGGGGAATCGCCTGTGCGATGAAAACGGCCGGGATGTCCCGCGCCGGCTCCGTGTGAGCAAACAAGCTGGTCCGGCTAAGCCCGGGCTTTGGTTCAAAAGGTTCTGCTGGGTGCCGATGGCTTCAAGCGCAATCATGGAAAGGTCCGCATCGAACCGCGCCATTGTGGCTGCGGGCGGCACCGCCATCGCGTTGAAGCAGCGGCCGGCGGACATTCAATTATCCGGCATCCACACAAATCCAGGCACACAGCGGCGGGGGCTGCCCCGCCAGCTGCGGCTGATGGCTGCCGGGAGGAAACGAAATAATGCCCAACAAGATGCTGATAGACGCCTCCCACCCGGAGGAAACACGCGTTGTTGTCGTTCGCGGTAACCGCATCGAAGAATTCGACTTTGAATCACAGGACAAGAAGCAGCTCAAAGGAAACATCTATCTCGCCCGCGTAACCCGCGTCGAACCTTCCCTCCAGGCAGCCTTTGTCGAATATGGCGGCAACCGTCACGGTTTTCTCGCCTTCAGTGAAATTCACCCCGACTACTACCAGATTCCGGTCGCCGACCGTCAGGCCCTGCTGCGCGCCGAAGCGCAGGAGGCCGAGGACGAAGACGACGAGGAAGCCGAAAGCGGCGATGAGCAGCAGGCGCGCGAACGCGGCGGCCGCCGCAGCCGTCGGCGCGGCGGCAAGAATCGCGACCGTGGCGAGCACCGGCGCGGCGCCGATGCCGCCGCGACCGAGGGAGCCAGCGAAAACGCCGAGGAGGTCGCGGCTTCGGAC
>NZ_RZSC01000236.1:0-8086 GCF_003998155.1 Mesorhizobium sp. M1E.F.Ca.ET.063.01.1.1 | reverse complement strand
GGCTAACGGAAGGAAGAAATATGTGCTAAATCATTGATAAATAACGACAATGGTGGGCCCGGAGGATGTGGTCAGAATGTTGATTTCATTGCGTTTTTCGTGGGTCAAAATCAGAAATTTTTCCGTATCGTTCCGTATGGTTCCGTGACGCCATACAGTCGACTTTAGCTAACCCAATGGCTCCTTTGCAAACATACGCGGCCCTTCGGAGCCATGTTCCAAGATGACCGCAATGGGGCCGAAACCAGACTGACCGGTTTTGGAGTCTGATCGTGGGAAGCTGCCGTTCTGGCAGACGATATCCTCAACCTTGTCGAGTTGTCACGGACGAACGCGGATGACCGTCTTCCCCGCGTGGCGCTCGGTCGCGTTGAAGGTGGCGATGGCATCGCCGAGGGCCGAGACTTTGCCGATGTTCGTCCGCAGTCGTCCGTCCCGCACCCGCTGGACAATCTCGCTCAGTTGGGCACGATCGGACTCGACCACAAAGTCGACCGCCAGGCCGTCTGCGGGCCGCGCCTCGGCCGGTCCGACGACGGTCACCAGTGTTCCTCCGGCTCTAATCAGGGCTACGGACCGCTTCTGGATATCGCCGCCGATGACATCGAACACCAGGTCGACTGGGCCGACGTCTTCCAGGGCGTCGTTCTCGATGTCGACGAATTCATTTGCGCCGAAGTCGAGCGCCTTCTGACGGTCGGCGGCGCGTCCGGTGCCGATGACATAGGCGCCAGCCTCTCGTGCGAGTTGCGTCACCATCGAACCGACTGCGCCGGCCGCCCCGTGCGCGAGGACGCTCTGCCCCGCCTGAAGGCGGCCGTGCTGAAACAGTCCCTGCCATGCGGTCAGGCCTGAGATTGGCAGGCTCGCGGCCACCGTGAAGTCGACGTCGCCCGGCAGTGGCGCCAAGTTGCGTGCCTCCATGGCTACATACTCCGCGAGCGTCCCGTCGCGATGCCAATCCGCGAGACCGAACACCCGCTGCCCCGCCGACAGTCCAGTCGTGCCATAGCCGAGAACGGTGACCACTCCGGCCAGCTCGTGCCCAGGGATCGACGGTGTCCGGTTACGATCGCGGCGGTCGGCCCAGGTCGAAGGCCACTCCAACTCGGTCGGGACGAATCCCGACGCATGAACCTGAACGACGACGTCGTTTATCGCTGCCTGCGGCTCGGGCCGCTCCACCAGCTTCATCCCAGCCGTCCCCGCAGCTTGATCCGTTACCACAATTGCTCTCATTGGAGTTGTCTCCTCGGTCATTTGTCTCGCTGGATGGAAATGCTGCTGGTAGAAGCGAATGGCCTATGTCTGCCTAGGCTTCAGCGCTCGCTTTACGCCAACCTGTCTGCCAGCGTTCCATGCAGGCCGACCTCTCGCTGCAGGATCATGCTGTGAAATTGCCATTGTAGTTCTCCTTCGGCGACCTTGGCCAATGAAGAAACGATTGGAGGGGGGAAAGCTGGTTCGGGGCCGGTAGCGGAAGGCCAGCTATTGAGCTCACATAGCAACGAGCAGCCACCCCCGACGCCCTTGGTCATCGTGTCGATCAGCGCCGATCACGAGCGGAGCGAAGCCGCCCCTGGGTTCACCGCTATTGCAGGATAGACGCCATCCGCGCCGTTCCTGAGATACATGCAATACGTGCGTTGAAGGAGATTGCCACCGACAGTTCTCTTCCCCAACGCTGACGGCCGGCAGGACAGGTTCTTGTTCAGGGTGCAGGAACGAAAACTTTGCCAGGAAACGCCCTCTCCATCACATCCAGGAAAGCGCGAACCTTTGCACCGATAAGACGTCGCGAGCTTTGGAGCGCCCAGATTTCCACAGATGGACCGGCATGAGTTCCCCAGCAAACAAGCCGGCCTGCCTCGATATCACCTTCGACAAGGAGCTTCGGAAGCAACGCCGCGCCCGCACCCGTCAGAACCGCATCGCGCACCATCAGCGGAGAAGAGAAGCGCAGGACCGGCTCGGGCTTGAAAAGGACTCCGTCCTCAAGTTCGGATTTTGGTCCAGCTTTCTGGCAGGAACAGCCGCAAAGCCACCGGAACAGGAACCTCGTCGCGTGCCAGCGTCAGCGATACCAGCGTCTGGCAGTTGGCGCGTTTGCCCAACATCGACGCATACTGCGGCGCGACCCCGACTTCTTCCGCGACTGAGGCTCGCCCATTTGCAATCGAGGTATCTCAGCCCGTCCGCAATAAGTTGCAGAGTGATCGGCATTCGACGTGGCATTGCGGGAAGCTCTACATTTGGCTGTCGGCATGAAATTGAGGCGACGCTATCCTAAGATAGCCGCCGTGCTTATCGCAGCGGAATCCAGAGGGGACTCTTCCAGGCCTTCAGTTCGTCGAGAAATACCTGCAACTTCGCCGGCAGAAATCGGCGCGTCGGATAGACGGCATGCACGAAGATTTCCGGGGACGACCAATCGGGCAGAAGACGGACGAGTTCCCCGCTCGCGATCTGGGCATCGCAATAGGTCGACGGTAGCAGGCCGATGCCGTGGCCCCGATAGGTGAATGCGCTCACCGCCTGGAAGTCCCTTGCCGCCACCGGCCCCGAGACGTGGAGCTTGATGGATTTCTTGCCGCTGACCAGATGCCATTCCACCTCATTGTTTCGCGCCTGCAGGAGCACGCATCGATGTTGGCGCAGGTCCTCGGGCCGCGATGGGGGAATCCGACCGTGCAGATATTCCGGCGTGGCGACGACATAGCGCACGCTCTTTCCGATGCGCTGCGCGATCAGGCTCGAATCCTGCAGTTCGCCAAAACGGATAGCGACGTCGGTATTCTCGGCTATCAGGTCCAGGAACAAGTTGGTGATGAACAGGTCGGCCTGGATATTCGGATAGGTCTTCAGAAATGAGGACAGGAACTCGTAGAACGGTTCCTGGCCAAGGATAGCCGGCGCGGAGATCCGCAGAAGACCCTCCGGCTGCCTCTGGGTCTGGGTAAGCACCCGTTCGGCGTCGAAGAGCTCGCTCAGCGGCTCGCTGCATTGATTGTAATAGGCACGACCTTGCGCCGTCAGGCTGAGCTTGCGCGTCGTCCGATGTAGAAGGGTCACGCCGAGCTTTTCCTCTAGGGCCGTAACCTTGCGGCTGACCGTGGAGACGGGCATGCCGAGTGCGTGGGCCGCGCGGCTGAAGCTCTCGAACTGCGCGACCCTTACGAAGACGATGATGTCGTTCAGATCGGTCATGCCGGACTTTTGCATGGGTGCAAAAGACATTCCAGATATTTCCACCTAATCGAGAAATCGTGTCTGCACCATATACGCTCTCACTAGGGCAATCCGACAGATTTGACGCCGCCCTTACATTGGAGATGAACATGCAGACGCGGAAAACGGCCGTGATCACTGGCGCCTCTCAGGGCATCGGTGCCGGCCTCACGAACACCTTTCTCGAAAGAGGCTACAACGTCGTCGCGACCTCACGGCAGGTCAGTCGGTCGACGGAGCTCCACGCATCCGACCGCCTGGCCCGCGTCGACGGCGACATTGCGGACCCAGAGACGGCCAAGGCCGTCGTCGAAACCGCGCTTGCGCAGTTCGGCTCGATTAACGCCCTGGTCAACAATGCCGGGATCTTCTTCACCAAGCCTTTCATCGACTACACGATCGAAGATTACCAACGCCTCGCGGCCACAAATCTCGAAGGGTTTTTGCACCTCACGCAGCAGGTCGTGCGGCAGATGCTGGCGCAGAAGAGCGGCGGCAGCATTGTCAGCATTACTACGCCGCTGGTGGATCGGCCGATTGCCGGCGTGGACGCCTCGGTCGCCATGCTGACCAAGGGCGGCATCGAAGCGATGTCGAAGAACATCGCCATGGAATATGCCAAGGAGCACATCCGCGCCAACACGGTCGCACCCGGCGTTGTCGACACGCCGTTGCACAAGGATAACCCGAAGGACTTCCTGAAGACGCTCTCGCCCATGCACAGCATCTCCGGCGTCCAGGAAATTGCCGATGCGGTGCTCTTCCTGACAGAGGCGCCGCGCATAACCGGGGAGGTGCTGCACGTCGACGGCGGCGCACATCTGGGAAGATGGTGACCGGTATGAGCACGCAAGCCAGTGCGGAACAGCAGCTCAGCGATCTCGACATCGTGCTACCGCCGCCGCCTACCCCCTTTGGCGCTTATGTCGAAACGGTGAATATCGGCAATCTGCTCTTTCTGAGCGGCATGCTGCCGGTCGTCGGGCGCGAGCTGCAATTCATCGGACGCGTCGGTGGCGCGCTGTCGGTGGAGGACGGGAGAAAGGCTGCGGAGATCGCTTGCCTCAGCGCCTTATCCGCGGCCAGGGAGCATCTCGGCTCGCTCGACAAGATAACCGGCGTGGCAAAGCTCGGCGTCTATATCGCGACGGAAGGCGACTTCCGGGACCACCCGAAAGTCGCCGACGGAGCGTCCGAGCTGCTCGTCAAGGTCTTCGGCACCGGGATGCTCTCGGGCCGCGTCGTTCTTGGCGTCGCCAGCCTGCCCCTTGGCATGCCGGTCGAGGTCGAGCTCGTCTTTGAAATCGCGGCTTAGGCGAACAAGGCAGCGCTTTGCAACACATGGACGTAACGATGAAATTCCAACGCGCGTTGCGGGACACCTCGACCAAAAAACTTACGCGAGATGAGCGGTCGTTTTCCACTACCGAGGTGTAGTCATGTCTCTTTCCCAAGCTCTCAGTCTCATGCCCCGTCGCGCCTTGTTGGAAGGGCCAACACCCATACAGCGTCTATATCGTATCGAGGAGGCTTTGGGTTCTTCATCGAATGGCGTTCGAATCTACGCCAAGCGCGACGACCTGATGTCGCTGGGCGGCGGCGGCAACAAGCTGCGGAAGCTTGAGTTCCTGCTCGGCGATGCGGCCGGGGCAGGCGCGGACACGATCATCGCCACAGGCGGCCGGCAATCGAACTTCACGCGCCTGGCGGCTGCCGCGACCGCCAGGCTGGGGCTGGCCTGCGAACTGGTTCTCGCGCCGTTGGTGCCGCGTGGAGGGGACGAATACGATCGAAATGGCAATATTCTGCTCGACGATCTTTTCGGCGCTCGCATCCACGATCTACCCGCCGGCGTCAACCCGACCAGGTTTGCGGAGGAGCGGTTCGAGAAGCTGCGCCAGGCTGGCCACAGTGCTTATATGGCGACCCTCGGCGGCTCCTCGGCGGTCGGAAGCCTCGGCTACGCGGCCTGCGCGCTCGAAATCGAGACGCAGTCCAATGATCTCGATATCGATTTCGCCGAGGTCGTGGTCCCGAACGGAAGTTCAGGGACGCAGGCTGGACTGGTCGCGGGATATCGGGCGCTGGGGCTTGATACCACGCGGGTGAGATCTCACTCCGTGCTTGCGCCCGCCGCCAGCGCCATCTCGACAACGGTCGAGAGGGCCAATGCCGCGCTGAGCCTCCTGGGGTTTGAGGCGTCGCTGAGCTCGAATGACGTCAACCTTTCGGGAGACCAGCTGGGTCCAGGCTATGGCATTTCAACATCCGCCATGGTCGAGGCGGTTCGGCTGATGGCGACCCGGGAGGGCCTGCTGCTAGACCCTGTGTACGGCGGGAAAGCGTTCGCCGGCTTGCTGGCGGACATCTCGGCCGGACGATATGCGGCTGGCGACGACGTCCTCTTCATCATGACCGGCGGGACTCCGGGCCTCTACGCCTACGCAACCGATTTTCTCGGCGCGGCCCACCAGGGCCCGACCTAAGCAACATCCTCAACCCCTTGAAACACCACAGGAGACTCTCATGTCCACACTACGAAAGACCTTTGCCATTGCCATCATGGTTGCCTTGAGTGGCACCATGGCTCGCGCTGAATCAAAGCCGGCTGCGAAAGATATCGTCATTGTCCACGGCGCCCTGGTGGATGGCTCAGGCTGGCGAGCCGTCTACGACATCCTGTCCAAAGATGGGTTCCATGTGACTGTCGTGCAGGAGCCGCTTACTGGTCTCGCAGAGGACGTCGAGGCCACCAAGCGCGTCATTGATCAGCAGACGGGCCCAATCGTCCTGGTCGGTCATAGCTATGGCGGTTCTGTGATCACGGAGGCAGGCGCCGATCCAAAGGTCAGTGCGCTGGTCTATGTGGCCGCTCTCCAGCCCGATGCAGGGGAAGCCAGCGGGCAGCTTCTGACAAAGTTCGCCGCGCCAAGCGATGCCATGCGGGCCGCTCCGGCCGCCACGGGCAAGTATTTCTACATGCAGCCAGCCCTGTTCGCTGCGACCTATGCCCAGGATGTCCCGGCAACGGACGCTCAATTCCTGGCAGATTCACAGCAGCAGCTCGCGGAGAAAGCGCTGGGAGCGCCGGTCTCCGTGGCCGCATGGCGAACCAAGCCCAGCTTCGCTATCCTGACCACCCAGGATCATGTCGTGAGTCCGGAGCTTCAGCGCTGGATGTACCAACGCTCGGGCGCCAAGGTGACCGAAGTGAGCGCAAGCCACGCCGTCTTCATCTCTCAACCGCGCGCGGTCGCCAAAGTGATCGAGGCTGCCGCAAAGTAGACGATTAGCCGGCAGGCATTCCGCTGATCACCTCATCGTCTAAGAGCGCACATACTTTGCTGTTGACCGGCACGCAAAGCATGTGCGGCTGGGGCGAGGCAGCCCAGACGGCCCTTCGCGCGGCGTTTGGTTCCCGTAGCTGCGGCGTAGCGATTTCGCGCGTAACGGCACTCTAGTGCACCTAACCTTTCATCACTCGCCGGCTTGGAGACACCATGGTCATTCTTCGTTTCAAGATCCATTCAAAACCCGACAAGAGCGACGAGCTGATGGCCGCGCTGGCCGAGATCATCACTCCGGCGCGAGCCATCGATGGCGTCATCAATTTCGATATCGCACGGGTCCTGCGCGATCCCGATTGGTTCATCGCGACGGCGGTTTATGAGGACGGCGCCGCTCTCGAACGACAGGAGTCACTTGCCGAGGTGCACAGGGTCATGGCGATGTTGCCGGAGTCGCTGGTGACGCCGCCTGAGCGAACGATCTACTACGCGTCGCTCGACCCGACACTCGCATAGGTCCGGTTGCTAGCAGGCAGCGCTCCTGAAGCGCCGGAGCATGATATGACCCCCGATCCGCCTGCCGCCAAGCGCTGGTATCGCCGGCATGCCGGGCTGGTGCGAAGGATCTCTTCCGGTCCGACGAAAAGTCCAAGCTTCTCAAGGACACCGCGGAAGCACACGACGCCTTTGTTAATGCCAGGCGCTTCTGGCGTTGAGGGAGCATGCAGAGGGAGCGACGAAGCTCCAATGCCCGCTTCTGGCGCAACCTCAGCGTAATCCCGGCAATGTCCGCTTTCGGCGAAGGGAGAAGTCCTCAGTAATGACCAACATGAGGCGCAAACCTGCCATTCGGTAGAAGATAAATGCGGTCAGTGAATAGCTGGATCAGTTTCTTGAATCAATTTGGGCGAACCGCTTCGTAACCCATTGACGTATAACAATTATGTTGGTCGCTGAGGGTCATCGTTTTCCACACAGAATCAATTTGTTAGCAGCTGGTTCGCCAACCCATTTCCTTCGTATTCTCTCATAGGGCCTGACGAATCCAAGGATCAGGAAGAGGGCTAACTTCAATCCAACTGGTGTCAGCCCTCACATTGCTTTGTTGACCTGGTATGAGCCGGCTGGTTTGGGCCTGCAAACGGACTGTCGGCTTTCGGGCTATTTGGTTGAAAAGCTGACTTGCATCACGACCGCGATCGCCGAAGCGTGCTATCGCGAGAAGATGATACGCTGGATCGAGGCCGACCACAGAGCGCTATCAATCGAGAGGCGGGAAATCATCGGTGCCCGCATGCCTGCTTGGGCTATGTCTCGGAAAGTTGCTCGTTGCAACAAACATAAACAACCCACCTCCTCGACTGTTTGTATGCCCGGCACCTGACGAGAACAACGGTACAAATCACGCAGTCCCTTCAGTGGAATGCCGCGACAAGGAGGCTCAAATGGTCGATAATCGCGAATGTCCAACACTCCTGGCATTGCAAGGACCAAGGGAGGAACGTGCATGAGCATCACGACCAGAAGAACTGTTCTGCGCTCGACCGTCGTGGCGGCCGCCACGACGGTCG
>NZ_RZSC01000235.1:0-8129 GCF_003998155.1 Mesorhizobium sp. M1E.F.Ca.ET.063.01.1.1 | reverse complement strand
CAGCCTTGAAGCGTGTGGCTCAGCCGGAAGAGATCGCCCGTTCGGCGCTCTATCTTGCCTCCGACGCCTCGAGCTTCACCACCGGCACCGCGCTGTTTGCCGATGGCGGCGTGTCGATCAACCGGACGTGATCGGTTGGGCAAGACAACAAACATGCTCATCCGCTGAAATCTGGTACCACGGCCTTGCATTCCGGTCTGATTTGACGATTTGGTTTCCCGTCGAAAATCGGACCGGATCGATGCTGCTGATCAGAACCTATGTCGCCCAGAGCGCCATCGAAGGCGTCGGTGTTTTCGCCGCCGAGCCGATCAGGAAAGGCGCCTCGATCTGGCGGCTCGACCCGGATTTCGACCGGCTGATCCCAATGGAGAAATACGAGGCGGCGCCGCCGCATCTCAAGGAACTGCTCGACCGCTACGCCTATCCGAGCCCGGACAAGCCGGGTTTCATGGTTTATGAGGTCGACAATGGCCGCTTCATGAACCATGCCGAACGGCCGAACACCGATTTCTCGCAATATGGCGGCGCCACCGCCATCCGCGACATCGCCGTCGGCGAGGAAATCACCTGCGATTATGGCGAGTTCTTCGAGGATTTCGCCCGACTTCACCTGGCAATGGCCTGAGCACTGTGCCTGCAAGGCGCAGCCGCTCCGGCTTTTGATCGCGGTCCTGCAATCAACGGTGGACAGCGCGGCCTGATTCTGCTATCAGCCGCCACAATTCGCGGTGCAACCCACTGCGGAGGCATAGTGGCTATGGCTGCTTGCCTGTTGATTTCAAACCCGAAGACAGGATTGCACGTGCAGGTACTCGTCCGCGACAACAACGTTGATCAGGCGCTTCGCGCGCTGAAGAAGAAGATGCAGCGCGAAGGTATTTTCCGCGAAATGAAGATGCGCGGTCACTACGAGAAGCCGTCCGAGAAGCGTGCCCGCGAGAAGGCTGAAGCCGTGCGCCGCGCCCGCAAGCTGGCCCGCAAGCGCGCGCAGCGCGAAGGCCTGCTGCCGATGACTCCGCGCCCGGCCCCGGCCGGTGCTGCCGGCGCATCGCGCTCGCCGCGCTCATAACGCCAATTTTTCGTCCTTTTCGAAGGATACCGAGGGTGGCGCGATGCGGAATCGCCGCCACCTTTTTATTTATGCATTCGAGCCGGTTCGGAGAGGGAACGGACTGACGGCGCTGCGGCAGTGAGGACAAAGATGAACGCAATTTCCGTGGAGCGCAGAACCGCTTTTCGCGGCTTCGCCCTGACGGCGGCCCTGCTTTCGGGCCTGACGCTTGCAGCATGCCAGACGACGCCGACGGGCGAGTTCAACAACATCGACAAGGCGCAAGGGTCGACCGAGAACATCTCCTCGCTGTCGGCCGTGATCCAGCGCAACCCGCAGGATCCCGAGGGCTACAATGTGCGCGGCTCGGCCTATGGCCGCGGCGGCCAATACCAGGCTGCGCTCAAGGACTTCAACCAAGCCATCCAGCTCAATCCGAATTTCTACCAGGCCTATTCGAACCGGGCGCTCATCCAGCGCTTCCTCGGCAACCAGGAAGCAGCGCTTGCCGACTACAACCGCTCGATCCAGATCAATGCCAACTACGACGCCGCCTATATCGGCCGTGGCAATCTTTATCGAAAGGCGGGCCGCACCCAGGATGCCTTCAACGACTTCCAGAAAGCGATCCAGCTCGACACGACCGACGCCCGCGCCTACCACAATCGCGGCCTGATCTATCAGAGCCAGGGCCAGCACAAGTTTGCCATCGAGGATTTCTCGACCGCGATCTCGCTGGCGCCGGATGCCGCCGAGCCCTACAACGGCCGCGGCCTCTCCTATCTGGCGACGGGCGACGAGGACAACGCCTTCGCCGACTTCAACATGGCCATCAAGCTCGACGGCAAGAATGCCGAGGCCTGGGCCAACCAGGCGCTGATCTACGAGCGCCGCGGCGACAAGGTAAGGGCCGCCAAGTCGTATCGCGAGGCGATCCACCTCAATCCGAACTACCAACCGGCCAAGGACGGCCTGTCGCGCACCTCCGGCGCCGCCAGCTGATTCGAAGCGGCACCGACCGCTGCGCCACATGACGCCGAGCCGTCGCCGGGAGCGTATCCGTTGGACTGTACTCCGCTCCCAATCCCCGATAGCGATCCGTTAACTGCCGGCGGCAATGCGTTAACTCTTGCCATGTTCGCGCCAAGTTTTGGGCGGAACGCTCCGCGCACCTCGATCGTTAAATCGGGGCTAGTTTTCGAATTTTGCGAAAGGGACTTCCCCGATGATCAAGAAGCTTGTTTGTGCCGCGGCACTGGCCACCACGGTCCTCGCCTCCCCCGTCAGCGCCGGCGTGCTCCGGCTCGGCACGCTCGATTGCACCATCGACGGCGGCGTCGGCTATGTCATCACATCAAACAAGGGCGTGTCCTGCACCTTCCGCCCCTATCATCACGGGCCGTCCGAGCAGTACACCGGGATGATCTCCAAGCTCGGCGTCGATGTCGGCCAGACGCATCAGGGGCAGCTTGTCTGGGCGGTGCTTGCCGCCACGCGCAGCCATGATGCGGGCGATCTCGCCGGCAGCTACTACGGCGTCAACGCCGAGGCGAGCGTCGTGACGGGCGGCGGCGCCAACCTCCTGGTTGGCGGGCTGAACGGCGCCTTCATGCTGGAGCCGCTCAGCGTCCAGGCGCAGACCGGCGTCAACCTGGCCGTCGCGGTAGCCTCGCTGGACCTCGTCCACGCTTACAAGTGAAGCATTTTCATTCAGTCGCTCAATCAGCACGGATGCGGCTCGGGACACACGTTCCGGGCCGCATTCTCTTTTCGCCCGCTGACCATTTGCGCGTGAATTCGTGGCTCTGCCCGCAGCCGCGATATTGCTGAAAAATGCCTCTTGAGCTCAACCGCGCTTGAGGTTCTACAAGCCCTGCCGAACTGGATCTGGCGCTTCGTTCGAAAAGCGAATGAGGCTGCGAATGGCCTCAAGGAGATCGACGTGACGGCAGCAGGCGGCAACAAGGTTGGCGTAAACAAGGTGGACTGGCGGGCGCTGTGGGCAAGCGGCGACCTGGCGCGCTTCTGCTTCATCAGCCTGGGCATCCTGCTGCATGCCACCAACGAGACGATGGTGGCGACGGTGATGCCGGCCATGGTCGGCGAGTTGGCGGGCGTGCAGCTGGTCGGCTGGTCGCTGGCGATCTACGAGCTCGGCGCCATTGTCGCGGGTGCCGCGGCCGGGCGGCTGGTGAGCTATGTCGCGCTGCGCTCCAACATGATGGTCGCGGCCCTGCTCTACGCGGCCGGCGCGCTGATCTGCGCCACGGCACCGTCGATGTGGCTGTTCCTCGCCGGACGCCTCGTCGAGGGACTAGGCGGCGGCGCGCTCGTGTCGCTGGCCTTCGTCTCGGTCGAAAGGCTGTTCCCACGCAACATCTGGCCGCAGCTCTTCGGCATCATATCGGCGATCTGGGGCGTTGCCGCCTTCAGCGGACCGATGCTCGGGGCGATCATGACCGAGTTCCTGTCGTGGCGCTGGGCCTTCGGCATCTTCACCTTCGGCGGCGCGGCAATGGCCCTGGCGAGCTTCATCGTGCTCGACACGCCTGAGGCGACGAAGGCGCAGGCTGGTGCCGGCACGGTACCGGCCTTTCCCTATCCGGCGCTCGCCTGCCTCGCCGTCAGCGTGGTGCTGATCGCCGCCGCCGCCATCGACATTGCCCTGTTGCGCTCGTCGCTGCTGCTCCTCCTCGGCCTGATTGGCCTGGCGCTGTTCTTCCGCATCGATGCCCTCAGGCCCCGCTCGCGCCTCTTCCCCTCGCCTTTGTTCTCATGGCGCTCGCCACTCGGCAGCGGCATGACCATGGTCGCGGCATTTTCCGTGGCCACCTGCACCTTCGCCATTTACGGACCGCTGCTTCTGACCACGCTGCACGGCATTCCGTTGCTGACCACCGGCTACATCATCGCCGCCGAATCGATCGCCTGGTCGATCCTGTCGATCTTCGTCGCCAACGCGCCGCTCGAGCGTGAACGGGTGATCATCGTCATCGGCGCGCTGATGATCGCCTCCGGCCTCGCCGGCTTCGCCTACACCATTCCGGCCGGCTCGATCCCGCTGATCCTGCTCTGTGCCCTGCTGCAGGGCGGCGGCTTCGGCGTTTGCTGGCCGTTCCTGACGCGCGTCATCGTCGCTTCGGCCCGCGACGGCGAGCAGACGATCGCCTCGGCCGCCGTGCCGACCATGCAGCGCATCGGCTATGCGGTGGGCGCGGCACTTGCCGGCATCGTCGCCAACGCCAGCGGGTTTTCGGAAGGCCTGAACCGCGAAGCCGCCGCAGGCGTCGCCGGCTGGCTGTTCCTCGCCTTCGTGCCGCTTGGCATTCTGGGTTGTGTTGCCGCACTGAGGATCTCGTCGACGGCGAACCGGCCTCAACTGGCGGCGGGTTGACGTGCGGGCAAACGACGGCCGCGAGAGCAATTCCAGGAAAAGTGCGTGACGGTTTCCGTCCGGAATTGCGTCAAAACATAGAGATGGGGCGGGTCGCCGTTTGCGTGAAACGGTGATCCGCCCTGGCGGTCTCAAAGTGACGGAAGAACGCTGCGGATATGATTGGCGAACGCCTCGACCGCGGGCGATCGTTCGGAATCGGCAAAGGCGATCAGAATGCCAAGGCTGGGCAACGGCGGAAGGGGTGTGCCCAGAACGTGCAGGTCGGGCGGCACTGCCTCCTCGGTCATCACGCTGATCGCCAGCCCGGACCGCGCAACGGCAATCAGTCCGGCAAGGCTGTTGCTGGCGTAGGCAATCCTGTAGCGCAACCCGGCGCGGGCCATGGCCTCGCAGGCTGCCTTGTGGTCGATGGCATTCGACGCGGCCAATGCCAGCGGCACGGTGTCATCGAAATCGTAGAGGTCCAGGGCCGGCCTGCTGCCAACCCAGACCAGCCGTTCTGTGCGCACGACGCCCTGTGCATCGTCCGTATTCGGGCTGGAGACAACCGCCAGGTCAATCTGGCGTGAATTGAGAAGCGTCCGCAGTTCGACCGTCGGCGCCGAAACGACCTTGATCTCGACATCGGGATAGACGGTTCCAAAACTCTGCAGCAGCGCCGGAAAGAACGCACTCAAATAATCTTCGGGACTGCCGAAGATGATCGAGCCATGCAGCCCCTTCTCCGAGAACGCCGAAATCGCCTCGTCATGGATTTTGAGAATGCGATCGGCATAGGCCAGGAAGCGTTCGCCGCTGCCTGTCAGCCGGACGCCGCTGCCGCTGCGATGAAACAGGGCCTGGCCGAGGGCTTCCTCGAGCCGCTGTATCTGCATGGTGACCGCGGACTGCGTGCGGCCGACCTGTATGGCCGTCGCACTGAGGGTTCCCGAATGGGCCGCGCGCACGAATGTCGCGAGCAGTCGGAGGTCGAGTGGAGTCTGCATATCAATTCCATTGATATCCGCATCCAACCACTATCAATTTTACTGCATCAGCGCCAGCCGCTAACTTTTCCCCACCAACGCTTGCTGGAGCTGGAAGATGTCAAAAAACTTGGATCGCAGGTTCTGGGCCTCTGCGCAAAACCACCTCATACGCTATGGCGGCGCCTTCGAACCCGCCATCATCGAGCGGGCGGCGGGCTCGTTCGTCTACGACGCGGATGACAAGCCCATCCTCGACTTCACCTCCGGGCAGATGAGCGCGCTGCTCGGTCATGCTCATCCCAGGATCGTTTCGACGGTCAGCCGGCAGGTCGAGAAGGCCGCGCACCTTTTCAGCGGCATGCTGTCCCGTCCGGTGGTCGAGCTCGCGGAGCGCCTCGCGGCGCTGGCCCCGGGGCTCGACCGGGTGCTGCTGCTTTCGACGGGGGCCGAGTCGAACGAAGCGGCCATCCGGATGGCGAAGCTGGTGACCGGCAAGCACGAGATCGTCGCCTTCTCGAAAAGCTGGCACGGCATGACCGGAGCCGCGGCGTCGGCGACCTACAGCGCCGGCCGCAAGGGCTATGGGCCCGCGACGGTCGGTTCGCTCGCGATCCCCGCGCCCAACAGCTTCCGGCCTCGCTTCAAGAACGCCGACGGCTCCCTGGACTGGCTCACGGAACTCAACGATGGCTTCGATCTGATCGACAGCCAGTCGACAGGCAACCTTGCGGCCTTCGTCGCCGAGCCGATCCTGTCCAGCGGCGGCATATTGGAGCTGCCGCAGGGCTATCTGGCGGCACTCCAGCAGAAGTGCCGCGAGCGTGGCATGCTGCTGATCCTCGATGAGGCGCAGACCGGCATCGGCCGGACAGGAACCATGTTCGCCTTCCAAAGGGACGGCGTCACGCCTGACATACTGACGCTGTCCAAGACCATCGGCGCGGGCCTGCCGCTATCGGCCGTCATGACAACGGCTGACATCGAAGAGGCGGCGCACGACAAGGGTTTCCTGTTCTACACCACGCATGTCTCCGATCCTCTGCCGGCGGCCGTGGGCCTCGCGGTGCTCGACGTGGTTGAGGAAGAAAAGCTCGTCGAGCGGGCACAGTATTTGGGCGCGAGGTTGTTTGACGGACTGTCACGGCTGAAACAGCGATACGAATGTGTCGGCGACGTGCGCGGCCGCGGCCTCCTGCTCGGGGTCGAGATCGTCAAGGATCGCAAGGACAGGGTTCCTGACCATCAGCTTGGCGCCGCTATCGCGGCTGAGGCGTTCCGGCGCGGTCTCAGCATGAACATCGTCAAGCTTCCGGGAATGGGCGGCGTCTTTCGCATAGCCCCGCCACTGACCATCTCCGAGGAAGAACTGGATCTCGGCTTGAGGATCATTGCCGAGTCGATCGAAGCCGGGCTTGCCGCAAGCACGAGCCGTCCCGGTATCGCCGCGGAGTGAGCTTATCGAGGTTGGCCTGCCGGCGCGCTCAGCGCGCCGGGTCTCCGACGGACGAAAGCATTCAAACAACGATCGTCCGCAGCCGCTCGGCGATCAAGGCGGCGAGCCGCGCCGCCACCTCGTCCTTGCCCATCTCCGGCCACTCCTCGACGCCGGTGCGGGAGACGATGCGCACCTTGTTGCGGTCGCCGCCCATGACGCCCGACGGGCCAATGCCGCTCTCATGCGAGACGTCGTTGGCGACGATGAAATCGGCGCCCTTCTTCCTGAGCTTGGCCTCGGCATTGGCGATCAGGTCCTGCGTCTCGGCGGCAAAGCCGACGACAAGACCCGGCCGCTGGCTGTGGTGGCCAACGCCGGCCAGGATGTCGGGATTCTCGACCATTTGCAGCGCAGGCGGTCCCTCTCCGGCCACCTTCTTGATCTTCTCGCCGGCGGCATTCGCCGTGCGCCAGTCGGCGACCGCCGCGACGAACACCGCCGCGTCCGCCGGCAAAAGGTTTTCGACCGCATCCTTCATCTCGGCCGCGGTTTCGACATGCGTGGTCGTGACCCCGGCCGGGTCGGCGATGGTGACCGGACCGGAAACCAGCCGGACATCGGCGCCGAGCTTTGCCAGCGCCGCGGCGATCGCATGCCCCTGCTTGCCGGACGAGCGATTGGCGATGTAGCGCACCGGATCGATCGGCTCATGCGTCGGCCCCGAGGTGACGATGATCCTGCGGCCCGAAAGCGGCTTCGGCTTCTCATCGAGCATGGCCTCAATGGCCGCGACGATCTCCAGCGGCTCGGCCATGCGGCCCTCGCCGGCCTCGTTGCTTTCCGCCATCTCGCCCCTGGCGGGGCCGACAAAGGCGATGCCGTCCTTCTGCAAGGTCACCCGGTTGCGGCGCGTCGCCGGATGCGACCACATTTTCGGATTCATCGCCGGCGCCATCAGCACCTTCTTGTCGGTGGCCAAAAGCACCGTCGAGGCGAGGTCGTTGGCATGGCCGTTGGCGAGCTTCGCCATCAGATCGGCGGTGGCTGGCGCCACCACAAGCAGGTCGGCCTCGCGCGACAGTCTGATATGGCCGACATCGTGCTCGTCATTACGGTCGAACAGCTCGGTGAAGACGTGATCGGCCGAAAGCGCGCCGACCGAGAGCGCGGTGATGAATTCCTGCGCCGCGGCCGTCATGACAACCCGGACGGAAGCACCCCGCTCGCGCAAGCGCCTGATCAGGACGAGCGCCTTGTAGGCGGCGATGCCGCCGC
>NZ_RZSC01000234.1:0-8167 GCF_003998155.1 Mesorhizobium sp. M1E.F.Ca.ET.063.01.1.1 | reverse complement strand
CCGTTTGGCCGAGAAAATCCTTCAGGCTTTGCACCTTCGAGTTCATCGTCTGCATTCCCGATACGGAAATATAGAGTTTTTCGGCCTGAATTGCACGTTTTGGCCCGTTCAGGCCGGCTTTGCGGCTTCCTGCTTCAGCCTTTCGATCGCCATCAGCACCCGTTCCGGCGTTGCCGGGGCGTCGAGGCGCGGACAGATTTTGTGGTCCGCGACACTTGCCACGGCATCGGAAAGCGCGTGCAGCACCGACATGCCGAGTGGGAAAGGCGGCTCGCCGACTGCCTTGGAGCGATGCACGGTCGGCTCGTTCGCTTCGGACCAGTCGGCCAGCTTGATATTGAAGATCTTCGGCCGGTCGGAGGCGAGCGGGATCTTGTAGGTCGACGGCGCATGGGTGCGCAGCCGGCCCTTGTCGTCCCACCAGAGTTCCTCGGTGGTGAGCCAGCCCATGCCCTGGATGAAGCCGCCCTCTATCTGGCCGAGGTCGATGGCGCGGTTCAGCGAGCGGCCGGTCTCGTGCAGGATGTCGGTGCGCTCGACCACGTACTCGCCGGTCAGCGTGTCGACCGACACCTCCGAGCAGGAGGCGCCGTAAGCGAAGTAGTAGAAGGGACGGCCCTCGCCCTTGTCGCGGTTCCAGTGGATCTTCGGCGTCTTGTAGAAGCCCGCCGCCGAAAGCTGAATGCGCGCCATATAGGCCTGTTTGACCAGATCGCCGAAGGGTATCTCCTGGTTGCCGATGCGGACCCGGTTGGGCAGGAACAGCACCTGATCGCGTGGCACCTGGTACTTTTCCGAGGCGAAGTTGGTCAGCCGGTCCTTGATCTGGCGGGCGGCGTTCTGCGCCGCCATGCCGTTGAGGTCCGAACCCGAGGATGCGGCGGTGGCCGAAGTGTTCGGCACCTTGCCGGTGGTGGTCGCGGTGATCTTCACCTGATCGAGATCGATCTGGAACTCCTCCGCCACGACCTGCGCCACCTTGAGATAGAGACCCTGCCCCATCTCGGTGCCGCCGTGGTTCAGGTGAACCGAACCGTCGGTATAGACATGCACCAGCGCGCCGGCCTGATTGTAGTGCGTGGCGGTGAAGGAGATGCCGAACTTGACCGGCGTCAGCGCCAGCCCGCGCTTGATGAAGCGGCTGTTGTTGTTGAATGCGCTGATCTCGCGCCGGCGCCGCGCATAGTTCGAGCTTGCCTCCAGCTCGGCGACGATGCGCTGGATGACATTGTCCTCGACCGTCTGGTGGTAGGGCGTGATGTTGCGGTCGCCATTCGTGCCGTAGAAATTCTTCTTGCGGATCTCGAGCGGATCCTTGCCGACGGCAAAGGCGACCTCGTCGATGACGCGCTCGGCGCCGACCATGCCTTGCGGGCCGCCGAAGCCGCGGAAGGCGGTGTTCGAGACCGTGTTGGTGTAGAGCGGCGCCGACTGGGCGTGCACGTTCGGCCAGAAGTAGGTGTTGTCGCAGTGGAACAGCGCGCGGTCGGTGACCGGGCCGGACAGGTCCGAAGAGAAGCCGCAGCGCGCCGCGAACATGAAGTCGACGCCGAGGATGTTGCCGTCGTCGTCGAAGCCGACTTCATAGTCGATGAGGAAATCGTGGCGCTTGCCGGTCGCGGTCATGTCGTCGTCCCGGTCGGGCCGGATCTTGACCGCGCGATGATGGCGTTTGGCGGCGATGGCTGCGAGCGCCGCGAACTGGTTGCCCTGCGTTTCCTTGCCGCCGAAGCCGCCACCCATGCGGCGGATTTCCACCGTGATGGCGTTGCTTGGCACGCCCAGCGCGTGGCTTACCATATGCTGGACTTCGCTCGGATGCTGGGTCGAGGAATAGATGGTGACGTCCTGGTCTTCGCCAGGGATGGCCATGGCGATATGGCCTTCGAGATAGAAATGCTCCTGGCCGCCGAGGCGCATCTTGCCCTTGAGCCGGCGGGGCGCCGCCTTGATCGCCGCGGCCGCGTCGCCGCGCCTCAGCGTCAGCGGCGGGGTGACGAGCTTGCCTTTCCTCGGGTCGAGCTCGGCGATGTCGGTGACGAAAGGCAGCTGCCTGTATTCGACCTTGGCCAGCCTGGTGGCGCGCCGTGCCTCTTCGCGCGTCTCGGCGATGACGCAGAAGATCGGCTGGCCGAAGAACTCGACCTTGCCGTCGGCGAGCACCGGCTCGTCATGACGTCCGGTCGGCGAAATGTCGTTCTCGCCGGGAATGTCCTTTGCCGTCAGCACATCGACGACGCCGGGAGCGGTGCGTACCGCCGAGAGGTCCATGCTGGTGATTGTCGCATGCGTCGCTGTCGAAAGGCCCAGGCAGCCATGCAGGATGCCGGCCGGCTCCGGCATGTCGTCGATATAGACCGCCGTACCGGAGACATGCTTGTGCGCGGAATCATGCCGCTGGTCGCTGGCGACACCGCCCGAGATCTTCTGCGCCTTGAGATTGGGGACGTGCTTGGTCATCAGGCAGCCTCGTAGCGTGAGACCTGGAACGGCGCCTTGGTGCCGGTGGTCTCGACAAAGAAGCGCAACAACAGGTTCTTCGCCGCAAGCGCGCGATACTCGGCGGTCGCGCGCATGTCGGTCAGCGGCGTGAAGTCGCTGGCATATTCGGCCATCGCGGCTTCCACCGTCGCGTCGCTCCAGGTCTTGCCGATCAGCGCCTTCTCAACCGCCGTGGCACGCTTCGGCGTGGCCGCCATGCCGCCATAGGCGATGCGGATATCGGCCACAGAGCCATCCTTGGCCAGGGTCAGATAGAAGGCGCCAAGGGTCGCGGTGATATCCTCGTCGCGGCGCTTGGTGACCTTGTACACGGCAAATCTCGTTCCCTTTGCCGGGACAGGCACGTGCACGGTCTCGACGAATTCGCCAAGCTGACGGTCCTGCTTGCCGTAGGCGATGAAGAAGGTCTCGAGCGGGATCGTGCGGCGGGCGTTGCCCTTGCGCAGCGTCAGTTGCGCGCCAAGCGCGATCAGCGGCGGCGGCATGTCGCCGATCGGCGAGCCGTTAGCGATGTTGCCGCCGATGGTGCCCATGTTGCGCACCTGCTCGCCGCCGATGCGGTCGACCAGCGGTCCCAACGCCGGGATGCGCTTGGACAGCATCTCGAAGGCTTCGGTGTAGGTGACGCCGGCGCCGATGGTGATCATTCCATCAGCCTCAGACATTGAGCGCAGGCCATCGAGATCGCCGATGAAGATCGCCGGTGAGATGTCGCGCATATGCTTGGTGACCCATAGGCCGACATCGGTCGAGCCGGCAACGATGGTGGCGCCCGGTTCCTTTTCGAGCACGGCGGCGAAATCGTCGACATTGGCCGGCACGATCAGCCGCTGCTTGCCAGAGCCGACTTCGACCCTGGCGCCGTCGCGCAGCGCTTCCAGCCGCGCGGTGATCGACTTGCGTTCCACCGCCAGCGGGTCCTTCGCCGCCTTGCCGTAGCTCGAAATGGCACGTGCCGCGCGCATGATCGCCTCGTAGCCGGTGCAGCGGCAGAGATTGCCCTGCAGCGCCTTTTCGATCGCCGCATCGGAGGGGTTGGGCGTCCTCATCCAGAGCGCGTAGAGCGACATGATGAATCCCGGCGTGCAGAAACCGCATTGCGAGCCGTGGAAATCGACCATCGCCTGCTGCACCGGATGCAGCTTATCGCCGTCGCCGCGCAGATGCTCGATGGTGACGACATGGGTGCCGTCGAGCGAGCCCATGAAGCGGATGCAGGCATTGACGCTTTCGTAGACCAGGCCTTCGGCGGACAACTTGCCGACCAGCACTGTGCAGGCGCCGCAATCGCCCTCGGCGCAGCCTTCCTTGGTGCCGCGCAGCGAACGGTCGAGCCGCAGCCAATCGAGCAGAGTTGCATCGGGCGCGACGTCGGTCAGCGCGATGTCGGTGCCGTTCAGGATGAAGCGTATCTCGTTGCGGGTCTCAACCATGTCTCAGCTCCCGCGATAGGTCGAGTAGCCGTAGGGCGAAATCAAGAGCGGCACATGATAGTGCCGTTCCTCCGCCATGCCGAAGCGGATCGGCACGGTGTCGAGGAAGGCCGGCTGCGGCAGGCTGACGCCTTGCCCGCGCAGATAGTCTCCGGCGGCGAAGACCAGCTCATATTCGCCGGTGCGGAAATCGGCACCGGCCAGCAGCGGCGCGTCGCAGCGGCCGTCATCGTTGGTGGTGACGGTCTTCAGATGCGTGCGGGCCTGCCGCTCGATGCGGAAGAGCTCGATCGAGAGGCCTTTTGCCGGCCTGCCGGTCGCGGTGTCGAGAACGTGGGTCGTCAGACGCCCGCCATCGGCTTTGGACGTTTCTGCCACTGGCCGCCTCCCATCCCGGTACAAACGTTTTCAGGTCAATTGTGCGCCAATTAAAGGCGATGCATAAGTCCCGGTCGAGCGGAGTGCGGCAAAAAGCACTTTCAAAAATTTTCGGGGGAATGCTGGCGCACTCCTTTCGATATCTTCATCCCAACAATCGGGCAGGAGCGATCATGCGTTACGAACGGGACATGCGCGGTTACGGGGCCAATCCGCCGGATCCGAAATGGCCCGGTGGCGCCTATGTCGCGGTGCAGTTCGTCGTCAACTACGAGGAAGGCGGCGAAAACTGCGTGCTGCACGGCGACAAGGCTTCGGAAGCCTTCCTGTCCGAGATCGTCGGCGCCGCCCCCTGGGTCGGCCAGCGCCACTGGAACATGGAATCGATCTACGAATATGGCGCTCGCGCCGGCTTCTGGCGGCTCTACCGGCTGTTCACCGAAGCCCAGGTGCCGGTGACCTGCTACGGCGTCGCCACGGCACTGGCCCGCTCGCCCGATCAGGTCGTGGCAATGCAGGAGGCCGGCTGGGAGATCGCCTCGCACGGGCTGAAATGGATCGACTACCGCGACCATAGCGCGGAGGACGAGCGCCGCGACCTCGAAGAGACGATCCGGCTGCATTACGAGGTGACCGGCGCGCGGCCGACCGGCTGGTACACCGGCCGCACCTCGGTCAACACCGTGCGGCTCGCCGCCGAGGAAGGCGGCTTCGACTACGTCTCCGACACCTATGACGACGAACTGCCCTACTGGTTCGACCGCGAAGGGTTGGAGAAGCCGCAGCTCATCATTCCTTACACGCTCGACGCCAACGACATGCGCTTTGCCACACCGCAGGGGTTCAACTCGGGCGACCAGTTCTTCGCCTATCTGAAGGACAGCTTCGACACGCTCTATGCCGAGGGCAAAGCGGGGCGTCCTCGGATGATGAACATCGGCCTGCATTGCCGGCTGGTCGGCCGTCCGGGCCGCGTGGCGGCGCTAAAGCGCTTCGTCGACTATGTGAAGTCGCACGAGAAGGTGTGGCTGACGCGGCGCGTCGACATCGCCAAGCACTGGCGCGAGACGCATCCTTACCAGGCGCCGGCTTTGCGGCCGTCGCGGATGGAGTTCGAGGCCTTCGTGCATGCCTTCGGCGGCGTGTTCGAGCATTCGCCCTGGATCGCCGAGCGCGCCTACGAGCTGGAGCTTGGGCCCGCACATGACAGCGCCGGCGGCCTGCACAACGCGCTCTGCCGCGTCTTCCGCGCGGCGACGGAGGCCGAGCGGCTTTCGGTGCTCAACGCCCATCCCGACCTTGCCGGCAAGCTGGCGGCGGCCAAGCGCCTGACGGCGGAATCGGCCAAGGAACAGGCTTCCGCCGGGCTCGATGCGCTGACCGACAAGGAGCGCGAGCTTTTCTCGAAACTCAACGCCGCCTACGTCACCACCTTCGGCTTCCCCTTCATCATCGCGGTCAAGGGCAAGACCAAGGACGAGATCCTGGCCGAGTTCGAGGCGCGCATCGGCAACAGCCGCGGCGTCGAATTCGAAACCGCCTGCAAACAGGTCGAGCGCATCGCGCTGCTTCGGCTGAGAGACATGCTCCCCCAATAGGCTTCAACACATGGATATGATGGAAATGGCCGAGCGAACCTACTACGCGCCGCATGGCGGCCATCCCGGCCAGAACGAACTTTTGACCGGCCGCGCCGTCTTCACCGAAGCCTATGCGGTCATTCCCAAGGGCGTGATGCAGGACATCGTCACCAGCCCGCTGCCGTTCTGGGACAAGACGAGGGCATGGATCATCGCAAGGCCGCTCTCGGGCTTCGCCGAGACGTTTTCGCAATACATCGTCGAGGTTCTGCCCGGCGGCGGCAGCGACCGGCCTGAGCTCGACGCCGGTGCCGAGAGCGTGCTGTTCTTGGTCGAGGGCGAGCTCGCCGTCTCGCTTGCCGGCACGAAACATGTGCTCCGCCCGGGCGGCTTCGCCTTCCTGCCGCCATCAAGCGGCTGGACGGTGCGCAACGAGAGCGGCGACGCGGTGCGCTTTCACTGGATCCGCAAGGCCTATGAAGCGGTCGACGGGCTCGATGTGCCGGAAGCCTTCTTCACCAACGAGCAGCAGATCGCGCCGAGCCCGATGCCCGGCACCGAGGGCCGCTGGGCGACGACGCGCTTCGTCGATCCGGCCGACATGCGCCACGACATGCACGTCACCATCGTCACGCTCAAGCCCGGCGCCGTCATTCCGTTCGCCGAGACGCATGTCATGGAGCACGGGCTCTATGTGCTCGAAGGCAAGGCCGTCTACCGGCTCAACCAGGACTGGGTCGAGGTCGAGGCCGGCGACTTCATGTGGTTGCGCGCCTTCTGCCCGCAGGCCTGCTATGCCGGCGGCCCCGGCAACTTCCGCTACCTGCTCTACAAGGACGTCAACCGGCATGCCAAGCTTGGCAGCGCCGGCCTTGGGGATCGCGCGCGGTGACCCGCATCGTCGCCCGGCCGCTGACGCGCGAAGAATTCGCGCCGTTCGGCGACGTCATCGACATGGGCGGCGACAACCGCTATCCGATCAACGGCGGCAAGGCGATGCGCTACCATGATCTCGCCACTGCCGAGGCCACCGGGCCGAACGCGCGCGTGCTGATCTCGATGGTGCGCGGCACGCCCTACGAGATGCCGCTGAAGCTCACCATGGTCGAGCGCCATCCGCTCGGCAGCCAGGCTTTCATCCCGCTGTCGCCGCGCCCGTTCCTGGTCGTCGTCTGCCATGACACCAAGGATGGCCCCGGCGAGCCGCATGCCTTCATCACCGCGCCCGGCCAAGGCATCAACTACCGCCGCAACCTCTGGCACGGCGTGCTGACGCCGATCGGCGCGGAGCAGGATTTCCTCATCGTCGACCGCGGCGGCGACGGCTCCAACCTCGAGGAGTGCTATTTTTCGCACCCTTACGAGATCCACCTCCCCTGAAGAGTTTCTCATGACCGACATTTCGCTGATCGACCGCCTGCTCGACGTGATCGAGCACGATATCGTGCCGAAGACGGCCGAAGGCGTTGCCCATGGCAACAAGCTGTTCGGCGCCGCGATTCTCAGGAAAGGCGACCGCTCGCTGGTGCTCGCCGAGACCAACAACGAGATCGAAAACCCGCTCTGGCACGGCGAGGTGCATTGCCTGAAGCGCTTCTACGAAATGCCGAAAGCCGAGCGCATCGACACCAAGGATGCGCTGTTCCTGGCCACGCACGAGCCTTGCTCGCTCTGCCTGTCGGCGATCACCTGGACCGGCTTCGACAATTTCTACTACCTCTTCAGCCACGAGGACTCGCGCGACAGTTTTGCCATCCCGCACGACCTCAAGATCCTGAAGGAGGTCTTCACCCTCGACCCCGGCGGCTACAACACCGAGAACGCCTACTGGAAGAGCTTTTCGATCCGGCGGCTGGTGCGGGCCTTGCCCGAAGCCTCGCGCAAGCGGCTTGAGGCGCGCATCGGGAATATCTCGGCGCGCTATGACGAGCTGTCAGACGCCTACCAGGCAAGCAAGGCCGACAACGACATTCCCCTGAGCTGAGTGGTTCAGGACGGCTCCTTGAGTTGCCACCACAATGGCGGCAACTCGAACCCTCGAGAAACACGTAGCCAAGGAAATCTCTCCCGGGACAAGGGGAGCTGGACCGGGTTCTACTTCAGGACCTTCCCATCCGCTCCGAACCGGTAGGTCTTGGCCGGATCCGGCGTCGCGTAGAGCGTCGAGCCCGGCTCGGCATTGTAGACGCCGAAGATGCGCACCGTGAGCAGCCCCGCCTTCTCGCAGTCGAGATAGAGGTTGGTGTCGGCGCCGAGATGCTCGGCATGCACCAC
>NZ_RZSC01000233.1:0-8167 GCF_003998155.1 Mesorhizobium sp. M1E.F.Ca.ET.063.01.1.1 | reverse complement strand
GTCGAGCAACTCCAGGCGCTCGAAATCGAGATCGCCAGCCTTCGTGCAGCTCACCTGGCAACCCTGCCGACGCTATGCATGGAATACCGGGACGGCGCCGCCGATTTGGTGACCATCGATGCCAAGCCCTTGCCCCATGCAGAAGACCAAAGCTTTGCTGGCACCGTACGCCTGGATATTGCCGGCATCGGAGCCTTGACCCTGCGATCGAATCGGCCGCAGCAGGCCGACCGGACCATCGAAGACGCCGAAGCGAAGCACCGCAGCCTGCTTGCGTCCCTCGGTGTCGATAGCCTCAGGACGGCACGCCAGCGCCTAGTGGAAGCGCGCGACAAAGCTACCGAACTGGGCTTGGCGCGTCAGCGACTTGCCGATCTCGCGCCCAAGGGGATACAGCAATTACACGAGGAGCTTGCTCGTCTGAGTGCCCTCGGGGCCGGGGACCTCGAACTCAAAGTCGATCCAGAACAGATCCGGCAACATCATGCCGCAGCCGAGCAGCGTGTGGCGACAACACGCAACAGCGTGCGCGAGGCCTTGCCTTTGCGCAGCCATGCCGACGAGGCTGTCATGGCTGCGGAGACGGCTTATGTCACCATCCAGGCGGAACTGACCAGCCTCGAGGTCATATTGGGACCCGATGCAGCGCGCGAGGAAAAGGGGCGCTTGCTGCTCACCGAGGCCACCGCACGACAAAAGCTGCGCGAAGCGGCCGAAATGCGCGCTGCTCCCCTGCGCGACGGCGCTCGCGATCTCACCAGCGCTGAAGCCGTTCTGCGCCGCGCCCGTTCGGTTCAGGATGCCGCCACACAGGAAGCAAGTCAGTTGCGTGTAACCCTGGCCGATCTCAATGGCCATATTCGCACTCGGTCCGACGACGCGGTGGAAGAAGCTTTGCGCGAGGCCACAGAAAAATTGGAAATCGCTGGAGAGCGAGCGAGACGCTTCGAATTCGAAAAAGCCGTCCTCGACCGGCTGCGCACGACGCTGGTCGCTGCGCGCTCGACGGCACGCGATCTTTATCTGAAGCCGGTCATGTCCGAGCTGCGACCGCTGCTTGGATTGCTATTCGATGACATCTCCATAGTGTTCGACGAGAACACACTGTTGCCACAGACCGTTCGCCGCAATGGTCAGGATGAGGATGTCGATAGGTTGAGTGGCGGCATGCGAGAACAGCTTTCGGTTCTGACACGTCTGGCCTTCGCCCGTTTGCTTGCCCGCGACGGCCGACCCACACCGGTTATCCTGGATGACGCTTTGGTTTATTCCGATGACGACCGCATCGAGCGCATGTTCGACGCTTTGCATCGTCAATCACACGATCAGCAGATTCTCGTTTTCTCCTGCCGCCAACGCGCGTTTGCAAAACTCGGCGGTAACATTTTGCAGATGAGCGACTGGCAACCGGGTCGGTCATAAGCGGAGATCGCGCAGCCTCAGCTAGGGCGACGGCAGATCGTATCGTGTTACGATTGCAATGCCGTTTTCGATCTCGATTTCGATAACTTCATTAATCAGGAATTCCTCTGGGCCAAGATCCTCGAGGAGAGCATCGAAGAGCTCTCTCTGTTTTTCAGGCCCGACCTGAGGGACGACGATAATCAGGCCGGCGTGAACCGGTTCTTTGGCATAGAGCTTCCTGAAGTCCTTAGCATTGTTGGTGACGAAGGTGAAATCCTCATCGATAATGAGCGGCATGAGGTCCCAGTCGGTTTCGCCGCTTAGCCCAAGCCAGTTGACGTGGTTTGCTTCATGTCCGCGTTCTTGGGCTACCGCAACCAGAGACGTGTGCAGGCACTCATCGATCAGAAACCTCACGAGGTCACACGCGTCTCGACCTGGCCGACGGACCTGGGTCGCCCTTCAAAACCACGCGCTTCGACGACTTTATTTTCACGCCCTGCTCGACCAGCTTCTTAGGCCGCCCACGAACCGGGTGCGCGGCGACCCACATTCTGGCGAGCTCAATCACGCGCGGCGTTAGCTTCGGATATCCCTCCAGAACCTCCGCTTCATCTGCGCCCTGCGCTAGCATCGTCGTGATCATACGAACAGGGATGCGGGTTCCTTTGAAGACAGGCTCTCCGCCCATCACCCCTTTAACGCGGCCGATGGCGGCCTCCGCTTCATCAAGATCCACGATGCGCGCTTTGAGCTGTTTACGTGCCTCGGCGACGTCGACGATCAGCAGGTCGTCGGCCCTTACGGTCTTGGCCCTTGGGGCAGCTTTGATTTCCTCGAACAGGCGGTAGCGACGATCAGCGGGCAATGTCGCACCCACGCCATACCAAAGCTTGAGCCGCAGCAAATCCTCGCCGGTCAATGCCCGTCGGACGACCCCACCGATGCGCCGAGCAGTGCTTGGCACAGTATCGACAATGCGTTTGTCGATCGCATTGTGCACGGCCTTGATTCCTATCCCGCTGACGGCGGCTGCCTCTGCGGGGGTGTAGATGCGAGCAAGTGTGCCCATTATTCTTCTCCTTATAAAGAATAATATAGGCCGTTTGACCCCCTCCGTAAAGGCACGCGTCTTTGGAATCACGGCGGTTAGCAAAGGCGGTGGTGAGCCGAGAGGCCTCACAAACCCTTGGGGCTCGAGATGGCAGACTCGGCGCAGTATAATTGCGCTAACTATCGAATTTGCAGTTGGCGACAAACGACACACGAGTTCGTCGCGGACTTTTAACTCTGCGAAGGCGCGTCTTCGAGCGCTTTGAAACCCTACACCCATCTGCAGGCCATCTGTATCAAGCTTTGGACCAAAACCGTTTCCATCGCTCACGAGCGTTCTCTCTGGGGGTCTCAAGTGGGGCTTGCCCATGGCCACGAATTTTTGGGCGACAGCGGTGCAGAGGCCGCATACCGCTGCCTGCTTGACGTCGCTGACCGTGTCCATGTCCGAAATTTGCCTACAAATTTCGGACGCCCTTGGGCGCGCTAGATTCGCTATGGAAAGCTGGAAGCACTCGCAAGCCCGGTGGCCACAGCGTCTGCAGCGCCAAGCTATTCCTCCGTATCCAAACCCGCATCCTCATGGCCACTAGCCAACTCTGGCATAATTTCACCAGCAAGCAGCTCATCTCTGCTCAGCAGCCCGGCATCCTCGAGCGCCTCGCAGTCCGGGAGATCGCGAAGCGTGTCGAGGCCGAACTCGAGCAGGACGCTTTTGTCGTCACATAGGTGTAGGGAGCGCCGGGCGTCGGACTGCGCGGGTTCGACGCGATCAGGCCGGTGCCGCAGATGGCCGATCAGGTCGCGACTGATTACTTCCCGAAAACCGACGACAATTCGGCGCGGGTAATCGGCTGGAAGTGCCGATGCACATCAGCATCAGCACGTCCGACCACGTCAGGTCCACGGCACGCCCGCTGCTTCCGCAGGCGCGGATGGCATCGGCATAGGCCGGCCGTGTCAGGTGCTTCCAGCCGCCGGCGACAGCGACGAGGTCATAGGGCCGTCCGCGCAGCTCTCGGATGTCGTCGATGAGAAGGTCACGGGCGAGCTCGCGGGAGAGACTGCACCGCAAGCGCGTCCCGCGCGCGCGAACTGCTCGATCAACTGATCTCAGACGACGACGAATCTCGTCCAGATTCCAAAAGCGGTGGCCGCAGCGGCGCTTTGCGGGCTCGCGTTACCACAGATCGCAGAACTGTGATCTCGCCTTGTGCCCGAGACCGCAATCTGGGCTCGCGACGAAGCATATCGCTTGCGATCATCAAAGGACGCGTCGACGCCGTCGGTTGCCTTTTCCACCGCCGCCTCACACATCGTGTTGGGGCTGAAGAGCTACCTGCAAATCCTCGCAACGGGCGCGGCCGCATCCTTGATTTTACAAATTGACACGTCTTGGTTTTTAGAAAATGCCACGTGCGATGATGGCGCCAAAAAAAAATGTCACGCGAGATGATCATGCCTGAGGTAAATGGTCCGCCAAAGTTGGGAAAGGTATACCGGTTGAATGGTGGATAGGTACGCCGGATAAAAAGGGCTTCGGGTTCCGGAAGACGAACTAATCGACGGATAGGCGCTGCTCGTGAGGGAAACTGCATGCGCATTACGGTTATGACCATCCAGGGATGTCGGATATGATCTTGAATAGTGACATTGCAGGCCAAAGAGCGGCCGAGAAGCTAGCAGAGGGCCTGAAATCGCAGGGCAAGCAGCAATACGAAGAAAGGTCGAGGGAACGCGAACGAGATGTGTCTCGTTAGGTCGCACGTTGCACCAGGGGTGCGTCGGAAGGCACTCCGCCGTGTCCTGAAGAGGTAGCCTGCACTTGAGAATAGCCACGGTGGTACCTTATTTTCGGCTGTGAAGCACACGAGACCCGCGACGTGAGACCCAGTTGCTCAATACCCAGTTGCTGGGTGAGCGTGCATGACTGCCAACGGAAGGTCTTGCACGCACCCTCGCGATCTTGAGCAATGGTCGCCATGACTTTCTTCTTGCAGGCTTTTGAGTGGCCCAGCCTGCAATCACCAGACCCCACCGACTCTAAAGAGCGTGGCAGACGGGATAGTCGAGGTTGCCCGGCACAATTACGCTCAAGGCTTGCGCCGCCCAGAGGACACGCTGAAAAGGCAGCATGGGCGCGCAAGCACGCCATTCACGAGAGGTTCGACATGAAGACTATGCAAGAAAAAGACATTCCGGCATTCGTGCAAGCAGTTGTGGAGGCCGGCTGCAACATTTGCGCGATTGGCAACTTGGGATATGTCTTTGGCGATGCTGATTTGACGCCGGCGCAACGGAGGTCCGTCGAGCCACAGCTGCGCAGGATTGCTGAGATCTACGGCGAACGCGATCATCTCATGGACGAGATAGCTGTATATCTGCGGTCGATCGGACGCCATGTCGAGGTTGAGCCGAAGACAGGTGTTTCCTGATGGCCGCGATCGATCGCGTTCCGTAGTCGCCATTTCTATTGGGTAACGAGCAGCCGTCTTCCAACCTCTGAAACAAAAAAGAGGTGACCCCCAAAGGCCGCTCTCGAGACCGCAAGTCTGAGCCGCTAACGCATTGCGATAACCAGGCTGTCCGAACTGGGCGTCGATGCCTTCCTCGACCAGGTCGCGGTAGGCGGCGATCTCATCTACCGCATGCATAGCCAAGCCAGAGAAGTTTTCGGCAGCGGAATTCTCGGTCGCTTCCCCTTTTATGACTAGAGGGTGCGGCCGATCCGGCCGCGACGATCTCGCAGGGATTGCCATATACGGCAACACGAACACCGGCGGATCAATACTCGGATAATGGCGGCCGGCTATGTAGCGATCGATCGCGCACCAACATATCAATGCAATAGCTTAGTTGCTTTCAAAGGCGGGTCTCTACGAACTGCAAGCAAGCTAAACGATTGCGTCAACTCTTCCTCGCAGAGCGAAAACTCCGCGCCCACGCGATTTCTCTGCTGGAACAGCGGCACATCCTCAGCGCCAGGACACGGCCGCCGCCGTCGGGTTTTACGAAGCCGGTGATTGCATAAGTTGCCCGCAAGATATCATTGGTATCGGGAACGCCGCCGATGCCGCATCCTGAATAGAGCGGCCGCTTGCACCTGCCAGCCCGACGACCAGATCATATCTGCAACTCCATCTACCTGGACGTGGTGCAAATCACCTCGCTGAAGCCGCAAATCGTCGCCTTCGACCAGGATAACCACATCCGTGACCGCCTGAGCTACTCGGTCGATCTCGACGCACATGGCCGATACAGTTTTTCCATCCTTCACGAAGCGAATGAGACTTTGGCCATTCCAGCCCTGGTCTACGGGGCGTGACTTGTCCCCGATGCATGCGCGAGCTCTCCGCTCGGCCGGCCGCCGGACGTCGCCACCGGCCGAAGGCGCCCGAAGGCGCCCGAAGGCGCTTGACAAAGCAGCACCGGCCCATTCAACTTGAGGCATTCACCAGGGGAGTCCCGGTAAGGGGCTGAGATACTGCTGGCTTTCGCGGCGCAGTGACCCGTTGAACCTGATCCAGTTCATACTGGCGTAGGGACGGTGCAAGCGCTTTGCGGGAGTTTACGCCCGAGGTCCTGCTGCAGCAGGTCTACAGAAGCGTCTTTTCATCCTTCCGGCACAGAACTGGGTCTCCAATGCATGAGCAAAGGAGCCTCACGATGAATGCCCTCACCCCCGCCGTGTCGACGGGACCACTGCCCGCCTCGCGGAAAATCCACAAGCCCGGCGTCCTCTACCCGCAGATCAGGGTGCCGATGCGCGAGATTTCCGTCCATCCGACGGCCGGCGAACCGCCCGTCACCGTCTACGATCCGTCCGGCCCCTACACCGATCCATCAGTCCAAACCAGCATCGAAAAAGGCCTTGCCCGGCTTCGCCACGAATGGGTCACGGCGCGTTGCGATGTCGAAGCCTATGACGGCCGCCACGTCCGGCCGGAAGACAATGGATTCGCCACCGGCGAGCGCCTGACACCGGAATTTCCGATACGCAATCGGCCGCTCAAGGCCAAGCAGGGCAAGGCGGTGACCCAACTTGCCTATGCGCGCGCCGGCATCATCACGCCAGAAATGGAGTTCGTAGCCATCCGCGAGAATCTCGGCCGCGAGGTGATGCGCGGCAAGCTGCAACGCGACGGCGAAGCCTTCGGCGCGGCGATCCCAGATTTCGTCACACCCGAATTCGTGCGCGACGAGGTGGCGCGCGGACGCGCAATCATTCCCGCCAACATCAATCATCCCGAGAGCGAACCGATGATCATCGGGCGAAATTTCCTGGTGAAGATCAACGCCAACATCGGTAACTCGGCTGTCACATCGTCGATGGCCGAAGAGGTCGAAAAGATGGTGTGGGCGATCCGCTGGGGCGCCGATACGGTGATGGACCTGTCGACCGGCCGCAACATCCACAACATCCGCGACTGGATCGTGCGCAATGCACCGGTGCCGATCGGCACGGTGCCGCTCTATCAGGCGCTCGAAAAGGTCGGCGGCATCGCCGAGGACCTCAACTGGGAGGTCTATCGCGACACGCTGATCGAGCAGGCCGAGCAAGGCGTCGACTATTTCACCATCCACGCCGGCGTGCGGCTGCACTACATACCGCTGACCGTCGACCGGGTCACGGGCATCGTCTCGCGCGGCGGCTCGATCATGGCCAAATGGTGCCTGCACCATCACCGGGAGAGCTTCCTCTACGAGCATTTCGAGGAGATCTGCGACATCGCCAGAGCCTATGACGTTTCCTTCTCGCTCGGCGACGGCCTTCGTCCCGGTTCAATCGCCGATGCGAACGACGCGGCGCAATTCGCCGAACTGGAAACACTTGGAGAACTCACCAAGATTGCCTGGGCAAAGGACTGCCAGGTGATGATCGAAGGCCCGGGCCATGTCCCCATGCACAAGATCAGGCAGAACATGGACAAGCAGCTCGCAGTGTGCGGTGAGGCGCCGTTCTACACGTTGGGGCCGCTGACGACCGACATCGCGCCGGGCTATGACCACATCACCTCAGGGATAGGTGCCGCCATGATAGGCTGGTTCGGCACCGCAATGCTTTGCTACGTCACGCCGAAAGAGCATCTCGGCCTTCCCGACCGCAACGACGTCAAGATTGGGGTGATCACTTACAAGATAGCCGCCCATGCAGCCGATCTGGCGAAGGGCCATCCGGCAGCGAAAACCAGGGATGATGCCCTTTCGCGCGCGCGCTTCGAGTTCCGCTGGGAGGACCAGTTCAACCTGTCGCTCGACCCCGAAACCGCACGGTCCTTCCACGACCAGACCTTGCCCAAGGAGGCGCACAAGCTGGCACATTTCTGTTCGATGTGCGGGCCGAAATTCTGCTCCATGCGCATTTCCCACGACATCCGTGCCGAGGCTCAGAAGGAAGGCATGGCGGCAATGGCGGCAAAATACCGGGAGGGCGGCGATCTCTACATGCCGGCGGACGAGACTGGCGTACCGGTCGTGCCGGAGGCTCCCAAACCATCATGAGGGTGCTCGTCAAAGGGGCCGGCGTTGCCGGCCTCACCGTCGCTTTCGAACTCGCCGCCCGCGGCGCGACGGTCACAGTCGCCGAGATGCGGCATGGCCTTGGCGGCAACGCGTCGTGGTTCGCCGGCGGCATGCTGGCGCCATGGTGCGAGCGCGAAAGCGCGGAGCAGCCGGTGCTGGATCTCGGACGCGACGCTGCCGACTGGTG
>NZ_RZSC01000232.1:0-8175 GCF_003998155.1 Mesorhizobium sp. M1E.F.Ca.ET.063.01.1.1 | reverse complement strand
TATTCGCCCCGGCTAAATTGTTCTGGCCTATGCCGCCGGCGAAACACCCGTCATTTGTCGAGCGCTTCCAGTTCATCGATCAGCGCGCCGATCACGCCAAGGCCGATCTGCCAGAAGGCGGGGTCCGTGGCGTCGAGGCCGAAGGGCGCCAGAAGCTCCGAGTGATGCTTGGTGCCGCCGGCGCGCAGCATCTCGAAATACTTCTCCTGAAAGCCGCGCTCGGCGTTCTGATAAACGGCATAGAGCGAGTTCACCAGGCAGTCGCCGAAGGCATAGGCGTAGACGTAGAAGGGCGAGTGGATGAAATGCGGGATGTAGGTCCAGAAGACCTCATAGCCGTCGCGCAGCTTGATCGCCGGCCCCAGGCTTTCGGCTTGAACCTCGAGCCAGAATTCGCCGAGCCTGTCTGAAGTGAGCTCGCCGTTGCGACGCTCGGCATGCACCTTGCGCTCGAACTCGTAGAAGGCGATCTGGCGCACGACCGTATTGATCATGTCCTCGACTTTCTGGGCGAGCATCGCCTTGCGTTCGCGGCGGTCGCCGGTCTGGTCGAGCAGCGAGCGGAAGGTCAGCATCTCGCCGAAGACGGAGGCCGTCTCAGCCAGCGTCAGCGGCGTCGCGGCCATCAGCGCGCCCTGGCCGCCGGCGAGCACCTGGTGCACGCCATGGCCGAGCTCGTGCGCCAGCGTCATCACATCGCGCGGCTTGCCCATGTAGTTGAGCAACACATAAGGGTGCGCCGAAGGCACCGTCGGATGGGCGAAGGCGCCGGGCGATTTACCGGGCCGCACGGGCGCGTCGATCCAGTTGCGGTCGAAGAAGGTCCGCGCGATCTCGGCCATGTCGGGCGAGAAACGCTGGTAGGCCAACAGCACCGTGTCCCTGGCGTCGTCCCAGCGGATCACCGCCTGCGGGGTTTCGGGCAGGGGCGCGTTGCGGTCCCAATGGTTCATCACGTCCATGCCTAGCCAACGCGCCTTCATGGCGTAGTAACGGTGCGAGAGGCGCGGATAGGCCTCGCGCACGGCGGCCGCCAGCGCGTCGACCACCTCGCGCTCGACGCGGTTGGCGAGATGGCGTGAATCGGCGATGTCCTTGAAGCCGCGCCAGCGGTCGGAGATTTCCTTGTCCTTGGCCAGCGTGTTGGTGATCAGCGTGAAGGTGCGCAGGTTCTTGCGGAAAGTCGCGGCGAGCGCCTCGGAGGCGCGGCGACGCACTTCGCCATCGGCGTCCTGCAGCCGGTTCAGCGCCGGCTCCAGCGTCAACTCCTCGCCGTCGACATCGAAGCGCAGGTCGGTCATCGTCTCGTCGAACAGGCGGTTCCAGGCGCCGCGTCCGGTGACCGACTTTTCATGGAACAGCTGCTCGACCCGGTCCTCAAGCTGGTAGGGCTTGTCCTTCCTGAGGTCGAGCACCCAGGGCCGGTAATGGGCGAAGGCCGCGTCGGCCGCAAGCGCGCCTTCGATCGCCGCATCGTCGATCAGGTTGAGCTCCAGCGCGAAGAACAAAAGATGCGCGCTGGCATCGGTCATCTTCTCCTGGACGTCGCCGTAGAGTTTGGCGCGCTGCGGATCGGCGGTGTTGCCGGCATAGACCAGCCCCGCATAGGAGACGATGCGGCCGATCAGCTCCTCCAGCGCCTCATAGGCCTCCAGCGCCTCGCCGAGCCTGCCGGCGGTGCCGCGTTGGGCCTCGGCGGCCAAAGTGCCCTTCCAGCGCGCCTCGAAGGCGATGGCATCGGTTGCCGCGCTCGCGATGTCGCGCTTCAGCTCCGGCGCCTCCATGCCGGAATAAAGATCGGCGAGGTTCCATTCCGGCAGATCGCCAAGCTCCAGCGCGCCGTGACCAGACGCCGTTGCAAGCCGCCGACCAAACATCATGCGCATCAACAATACCTTTTTGAATCAGGGCCAGAATCAAAGGGAAAGGAGAAGCCGGTCAAATCCTAAGGAATTCGTTCACCGGGTTTTTTGAAACCTTATTTAGAACCCTGTGCCAAGATGATCCATGGGGATTTCTCTGGCGGGCAATTCAGACAGTCATGACAGGTTCCATACTCATAGTCGATGACGATCCCGTGCAGCGCAGGCTGCTCGAGGCGGCGGTGACGAAATTCGGCCATAGCGCCATCGTCACCGATGGCGGCGAGGCGGGCCTGGATGTGCTCGACGGGCCGAACGCCCGCGATGTTTCGGTCATCATTCTCGACCTGGTCATGCCCGGCCTCGACGGCATCGGTGTGCTGAAGGCGATGCGCGAGCGCGAGATCAACCTGCCGGTCATCGTGCAGACCGCGCAGGGCGGCATCGAGACCGTTGTCTCGGCCATGCGCCACGGCGCTTTCGATTTCGTCGTCAAGCCGGCCTCGCCCGACAGGCTGCAGACGTCGATTTCCAATGCCTTGAGGGTCGAGGCGGTCGAGGACGAGATGAAACGCACGTCGCGGCGTCGCGGCGGCCATCTCACCTTCAAGGACCTCATCACCCGCAGCCCGGCGATGGACCGGGTGATCCGCCTCGGGCAGAAGGCGGCGGCCTCCAACATCCCGATCCTGATCGAAGGCGAATCCGGCGTCGGCAAGGAATTGGTGGCGCGCGCGATCCAGGGCAGTGGCGACCGCCGCTCGAAGCCCTTTGTCACCGTCAATTGCGGCGCCATCCCCGACAATCTCGTCGAATCGATCCTGTTCGGCCACGAGAAGGGCTCCTTCACTGGCGCCACCGACAAGCACACCGGCAAATTCGTCGAAGCGCATTCTGGCACGCTGTTCCTGGACGAGATCGGCGACCTGCCGCTCGACGTCCAGGTCAAGCTGTTGCGCGCCGTCCAGGAGGGCGAAGTCGACCCGGTCGGCGGCCGCTCGACCGTCAAGGTCGACATAAGGCTGATCTCGGCGACCCATCGCAACCTTTTGCAGCAAGTCAAGGACGGCAAATTCCGTGAGGACCTGTTCTACCGGCTGAATGTCTATCCGATCTTCGTGCCGCCGCTGCGCGACCGACGTGAGGATATTCCCTATCTGGTCAAGCACTTCATGGAGAAGGTGGCACCGGCCGATCCGCGCCGCCGCCTCACCGGCATATCGGCCAAGGCGCTGGCGATGCTGCAGGCCTATGACTGGCCGGGCAACATCCGCCAACTGGAAAATGCGGTGTTCAGGGCGTCCGTGCTGGCCGAAGGTGAGTTGCTGACCGAAGAGGAATTCCCGCAAATCCGGGCGCAGGTCGAAGGCACGGTGAACCTGGGCGCCGAACCGGCGCCGGCCGCTGGACTGGCCGCGGACGAGCCGCAGCCAATCGATCAGGCCGCTGCCGACGAGGCCGGTGCCGCCCTGCGCGAGAGCGACGCCCTGGCGAGGCTGCAGCCCCGCTTCGGCACGCTCAGGGCCCTGGACGAGCGCGGCAACGTGCGGGCGCTGGCCGACGTGGAACTCGAGATGATCAAGCTTGCGATTGACCACTATAACGGTCAGATGAGCGAAGTCGCGCGCCGCCTTGGCATCGGGCGCTCCACGCTCTACCGCAAGTTGAAGGAATATGGCATTGACCCGGAAGCGGGCCGTCTCGACCGGCTTGCCTCCTGAGACGCTAGCCTAGCCCAGCTTCCCCGCCTAGAATTTGAATCAAATTGCCGCTTGCCGGTTCAGAAACTGCTGTTTTCCAGCAATTTCAGCGCCGGCGATCACGCATTGCGGCAAACGGTAACAGATCGTGTTTCGGCCCGAGCCGAATTCTTGATCTAAACCAGTGATTTACCACGATACGCGGTGCATCATTTTTGACGGGATATCGCCACGGTGTTACCGCATTTCGGCTTCAATAAGCGATGATTAACCATTAGGATCGATATTCGGATGTGAGAACCACGCATCCGTTTGGGCAAATCCGGGGACAAACGGTCAGCCTGCAAGGCCTTTTGATTTGAACCAAGTCGAACGACACACAGACGGGCGGCATTTTCATATGAGCGTCTGGCCAAGGTGGCTGACGTTTGTGATTTTGGCCGTCGGGTTCCTTTCGGCAGCCGCTTCCGGCGCGAAAGCCGAAGTCCGCACGCTGAAGCTCTACCACCTGCACACGCACGAAAAGGCCGAGATCGTCTACAAGCGCAATGGCCGCTACGATCCGGAAGGCCTGCGCAAGATCAACATCATCCTGCGCGACTGGCGCCGCAACGAGCCGACCAAGATGGATCCGCGGCTGCTCGACCTGGTGTGGGAAGCCTATCGTGAGAGCGGCTCGTCGGATTACATCCAGGTCGTCTGCGGTTATCGCTCGCCGTCCACCAACGCGTTGCTGCGCAGCCGCAGCCGCGGCGTCGCCGAGAAAAGCCAGCACATGCTCGGCAAGGCGATGGACTTCTATATTCCCGGCGTGCCGCTGAAGAAGCTGCGCAACATCGGCCTCAAGATGCAGGGCGGTGGCGTCGGCTACTATCCGAGTTCCGGCTCGCCCTTCGTCCACATGGATGTCGGCAACGTGCGCCACTGGCCGGGCATCAGCCGCCAGGAACTGGTCAGCCTGTTCCCGAACGGCAAGACGCTGCATGTGCCGAGCGACGGCCGGCCGCTGCCGGGCTATGAACAGGCGATGGCTGCCTATAAGGCGCGCAAGGGCTCGGGCACGCCCAATATCGAGCTGGCCAGCGCCGGCGGGTCGAGCAAGCGGTCCGGCGGGCTGCTTGCGGCCTGGTTCGGTGGTGGCGCCGACGAGGCCGACGACGATGCCGATGCTGGCGGCGGCGCACCGGAGCCCCAGCCCAAGGTCGTGAAGCAGGTGGCAGCAGCCAAGAGCAGCAACCTGCCGGGCATCGCGATCGTCTCGCCGCAGAACGCCAAGCGCGCCAACATCCCGCAGATCGCGGATGACAGCGCGGATGATTCGCAGCAGCAGGACACGCCGGAAACGATCATCGCCGCGTTGCCGCCGAAGGAGGTCCCGCTGCCCGCCTTCGCGCCGCGTCCGAAGGCCGATGTCGGCCAGCAGACGCCTGAAAACGTGCCGTTCGCCACGGCGGACGCCTCGGCCACGACCGAGCAGGCGGTGGCGACAGCGCATGCGCCGGTCAACGTGCCGTTCGGCATGGCCAACGCGGCGGAAGCCGCAGCGGCGGATCCTGCCAAGGTGGCGGTCAACAACATCCCGCTGCCGACCTGGCGTCCCGATCGCTCCACTCCGGCTGAACTGTCGCCCAAGGACAAGAGCGTGCTTCTGGCGCTGGCGGAAACGGCCTCGCAGGACAAGAGCGCGACCGATGCCTTCTCGGTGCTGCCGACGGCGCGGCCCGACGCGGGCAAACCGGATGAGATCAAGGCTGTCCTCGAACAGGCCAGCGCAACCACCGAAGCCGGTCCGAGCGGAGCCGAATATGCGGTCGCTTCACTATCGGAGCCTCAGCCTCGCTCGGCGTTCAACGATCCGTCGGGCCTCGATGCGGCCTCGCCGCGTGAAGCCATCGCCGCCCGTCCGGCCGGCACCGATCCAGCGCAAGCGATCGGCGCCGGTGTGAAGACGACGCGCAAGGAGGCCAGGGCTTCCACCAGCGACCTGCGGCCGGGACCGAAGGCGATGGTGGTGGCAACGCCGCCGCAGGCGGCGCGTTGGGCGCTGGGCAGCGGCGAGAACATCGCCACTGTTTCCGACCCGACGACGGCGCCGCGCTATGCCTATAATATGGTGCATACGCCGCCGAGCGAGGTCTACACGGCCGGCTTCCAGACGGATGCCCAAATGCCGGATGCCAACCGTTTCACCGGCAACGCCGTGAAGTTCCTTTCGGTTGCCCGTTTCCAAACGAAATAACGAGCCCGCCGGTGCCGCGAAGGCCCCGTTTTTGGACAACGGCGCGGCTTTTGCTTCTTCATCCATGGCGGCATATTTGACCGCCGGCCATCCCGCTTCGTCTAATGGTAGGACAGCGCCCTTTGAAGGCGTGAATCGTGGTTCGAATCCATGAGCGGGAACCAGCCGGCGGCCGTGTTTTCCGGCCGGCGCAGGATGCCATCACGCAAGCCTAAACCTCTCGTGAGGCCGGAACGGCTCGCGCTTTTTCGGGTTAGGATGCGTTCGTTCCAAACCGGGGATTCATGAAGAAGATTCTGCTGGCGGCTTGAGGCGATCTAGCTAGTCAACTTCCAGCGTGGGCGCCTCGCCCCTCGCCAGGAGCCGCGCGGCGTCACGGGCCGGAGGCAAGCCGAACTGCCGCGCATATTCACGGCTGAACTGGGAGGCGCTTTCGTAGCCGACGGTAAAGGCGACACGCGCGGCGTTGCCCGGCTGTGCGATGAGCAGATGGCGGGCCTCGAGCAGACGGACCTGCTTCTGATACTGGATCGGGCTCATGGCGGTCGCTGCCTTGAAGTGGCGGTGAAACGCGGCGTTGCTCATATGGGTGAGCGCGGCCAGCTCCGTCACATCGATCGGCTCGTTGTAGTGCGTACGTATCCACTGGGTGGCGCGGCGGATCTGTGACAGGCGGCCGTCGGCGCGGGCGAGCTGGCGCAGCTTTGCGCCCTGCGGGCCTTGCAGCAGCCGAAACGCGATCTCCCGTTCGAGCATGGGCGCGAGCACGGGGATCTCGTTCGGCCTGTCGAGCAGCCGCAGCATCCGGCGCCACGCGTCGAGCAGCTCGTCATCGGCGGGATAGGTCACGAAGTCGTCGCCGCCGGCCGCCGGCTTGTGGTCGATGAGCAATGTGGCGATCAGCTCGATATCGAGGCTGAAAGCAATGGCCATATAAGGATGGGCGGCGCTCGCCTCGATCAACTGGCTGGTGGCGGGCGTCTCGACCGCATAGACGAAACAGCTGCCGGCGCCGTAGCGAAGCGTTCGATCGCCGATCAGCACCGATTTCGTGCCCTGCAGCACGAACAGGGCGGTCGGCTGGCAAAGCTCGGGCAGCGGCGGCGTCGGAACCTCGCTACGGCCGATCGTGACGCGCGGAACGGCCGTCCTTGTCCGCCGTCCACGCGCGTGGCGGCCGGCAATTGCGATCAACTCCTGGAGCGCCTCGTTCATTGGTTCAGCATTGCCGATCCGCGCAAGCCGCGCAACGAGGTGACGCGCAAGCGCGCACCTAGTGACGCGCAAGCGCGCACCCAAGTGACGCGCAAGCGCGCACCCAAGTGACGCGCAAGCGCGCACCCGACAGGATTAGGCAAGAGGATGAGAGCTTTCGGCGCGCGAAACCGACCGGTTCACGTCATTTCTAGGTCTCTGCAAAGGAGATGGATATGACGACACGGAAGAATGCGCTAGTGACCGGCGCCAACAAGGGCATCGGCCTCGAGACTGCCCGCCGGTTGGCGGCGATTGGGTTCAAGGTCTGGCTCGGCGCCCGGGACTCGAAGCGCGGTACGGCCGCGTCAGAAGCGCTGCGCGGCGAAGGGTTCGACGCCGAATGGCTCGAGCTCGACGTCACCAGCGACGAGAGCGTCGCGGCCGCGTCCAAGACCGTCGCGGCGTGGACACCCAGCCTCGATGTGCTGGTCAACAATGCCGGCATCGCCCCAGGATATGTCGACGCGCTCGGCCCGGACGGCCGTTACGAACGGCCGCCGAGCCGGGAAGATGTCGACGTCGACATGAAGGCCACCTATGACGTCAACGTCTTCGGGCCGGTCCGCGTCACCCAGGCATTCCTGCCGCTGCTTTCGGCATCGCCCGCCGCACGCATCGTCATGGTCAGCAGCTATCTCGGCTCGATCGCTCGTGCGGCTGGCGAGAGTCAGTCACCCATTGTCATGGGCTATGGCAGCTCGAAGACGGCGCTCAATGCCATAACGGTGGCCTTCGCCAGGGAGCTTGCGCCGCGCGGCATCACGGTCAACGCCGCCGCTCCCGGCTACACCGCGACGGATCTCAACGGGCACAAAGGCCACCGCACGGTGCAGCAGGCGGCCGAGATCGTCGTGCGCCTGGCGACGCTGGATGCGGGCGGGCCGACCGGCGGTTATTTTGACGAAAACGGGCCGCTGCCTTGGTGAGCGCAGGTGGAATTTTGTTTTGACGCAATTCCGGACGGAAAACCGGTGTCCACTTTTCCTGGAATTGCGTTAGGCCAGCTTGCTCGCCTCGCGCGCGAGCGCTTCGATCTCATCCCACTTGCCGGCCTTGATGAGATCGTCGGGCGCGACCCACGAACCGCCGACGCAGATGACGTTGGGCAGGCTGAGAT
>NZ_RZSC01000231.1:0-8180 GCF_003998155.1 Mesorhizobium sp. M1E.F.Ca.ET.063.01.1.1 | reverse complement strand
TGCCTGAGAGATCGCCTCGTTCCAGGCAAGCCCTCTGGTGTCGAAGCGGTCGAGTCGAGCCCGAAGCAGCGCCTCTATAATCGGCCGATCGGGCACGGCGTATTCGATGACATCGTCGAAACGGCGGAACAAAGCTCTGTCGAGCAGCTCGGGATGATTTGTTGCCGCAATAATCAGGCTGTGGCTGTCGTCTTGCTCGAGAAACTGCAGAAACGAATTCAGCACGCGCCGAATCTCGCCAACATCCTGGCGTTCGCCTCGACGCGCGCCGATGGCATCGAATTCGTCAAAGAAGTAGACGCCCCGCGTCGCCTGCATTGCATCAAAAACAAGCCGCAGCTTTCCGGCAGTCTCTCCCATGAACTTGGTGATCAAACCATCGAGGACGATCGTGAAAAGGGGCAGATGAAGCTCCCCGGCCAATGCCGATGCGGTCATCGTCTTGCCTGATCCTGGCGGGCCGACCAGAAGCAGTTTGCGACGGGGAACAAGCCCGTGCTCGCGCAAGCTTGCTTGTTGGCGCTGCTCTCCCAGCACGCGGTGCAGGCGCGAGCGCAGACTGTCCGGCAAAATCATGTCGGTCAGTCGCAGGTCCGGATAGCGCACATGCAGGAGCCCTGCGAGCTCGCCCTTTGGCTGAAAAAGGGGAACCGGCCGACTGCTCTTGACAATCCGGGCGTCCCTGCTCTTGGCTGCGTCGACCAGATCCTTGAGCTCCTGAGCAAGCTTACCATGGCCTTGACGTGCCTCATGCGCAGCAAGCTGCATCGCGATAGAGAGGAAACGATCCTCGTCGCCGGCAATGTGGCTTTTAAGCAGCGTCACGATATGGCGGGCCGTGGTCATGGCTCTCTTCTGGGGTATCCGTTTACTTGGCGAAGCGCATGCAACCTAAACGCTTTCAACGGCGATTTGTATCGCGCAATGGTGTTTTTTCTCTTGTCGATGTTCGCCCGTGGCAACTTCAGCGGTGAACTGTTGCGCCGCGGTCATAGGCCAGCCGGAATAACGCCGGCCAGCAGACAACAGTCCGCATCTTCGAGCGCTCGAAGTCTGGCCACTCACGCAGCGTGTCGGGTCCGAACGCTCCAAAGCCGCCCCGCCTGGCAGGTCCATGCGACCGATTGCGGGCGTGCGGCCATAAGGTCTACGCGGGCTCGCATGGCTGCCCGCGCCGCTGGCTAAAAAGCTGTACACCATCTCACGAAACACCAGGTCCGCTCCTTTGCCGGCCGACGGTCCATGAAATCCCCTCCCCACTTACGACACCGGAGACCTCCTTGCCCACATGGCGCTCAAGCACCGGCCGCCATGGCACCAGCGTGAACTCGCGCGACTTTTCAACGACGGCATATTTTCCGCTGGCAAGCTCGACGGAGCGGCGGAGCGTACCCTCTACTCGTCCTCCGGATCGCGCTTCGGCATAGGGCAGGCCAAGTTCCTCCGACAGTTGGCCAGCAACACGGTTCAGTTCTCGCTGGCGCAGGATCGAAAGCATGTTGGCTCGATAGACGATCCCATCCTGTTCTTTATGCGCGAGGCCTTGCGCGATCAGCCACTGCCGCCGGCGAGCTTGCGCCTCTCTCACGTCGCGGCCGAAGCCGGATCCGTGCAAAGGCTCGGGTCTATCGGCAACCAGCTCCCGGTCGAGCCAGGTGGCGCCGTTGAAGCTGACCTGTCGCTCCAGCGCCATTGAGGAGAGCTTGTCGGCAACGACAGGCTCGGCCCTGGCCCGCTGGCCCTCATAATTCGCGACGCGATCGAGATGGTCCGGCGCGATGAGCCAGGTGCCGTTCGGCTCTCGCTCGACGCCGCCGGTCGCGCGGCGGATCGCCTCCAGCCGCCGCACATGCGTTCGCGCAAAGCTCTCGGTGGCGGATGGGTCATGCTTCAGGTGCATATCGACGTCGTAACGGCCGCCATGCGCGGCGGCGATTTCGGCGATGGTACGATCGACCTGCCTCGGCTCGGTGTTCCTTGGCGCGACACGCACGATGCAGCCATTAGGCATCGTTTCCATCGCCTCGCCTCTACCGATGTTGATCCAATGGCTCTTACCGTCGACGGCGTCGACGATCATGTAATGGCGGTCATTGATCTCGTCGGCCAGTCCACGCGCGACAACGCGACCGACGAGAGACTGGACGGGCTCGCCGGATCGATCGTGGATCACCCAGTCGGCGGCCCTGCGGGCAAGCCCCTTGCCGGTCAGTTCGCGGTGCATGGTCTTGATGATGTCGCCGCGTTCGCCGGTGCGGCGCAGCGTGGCTTCGAGCTCATCGTCGAGGCGCCAGGAGCCAGCGCCGACCTCCGCGGCCAGACCCATCCGCTCGAGCTTGCGCAGCCGTCCCTGGTGCAGCGTCTGGCGAATGGCGTCGGGACCGCCCGGCGAGACCAGGCCGTCATCATCACGCATGCTGAGCAGCCGACGGTCGATGCTGGTGAAGCGTTCCTGCTCCATTTCCCGGCGCAGGCGAAGCTCAATCTCGCGGTCGGTTCGCGGACCGAGATCGAGGCTGACCAGCTCGGCCGCCCGCTCGCGGATGCCAGATGAGATATATTCGCGCGCGATGACCAGGTTCTCGCCACGGTCGTCCCTGCCACGGACGATGATGTGGCTGTGCGGGTGGCCGGTGTTGAAATGATCGACCGCGACCCAGTCGAGCTTCGTGCCGAGGTCTTCCTGCATCTGCGCCATGAGCCGCCGCGTCAGCGCCTTGAGGTCGTCGTACTCGATGCCGTCTTCGGCAGCGACGATGAAGCGGAACTGATGGCGGTCGCCGTCCGCGCGATCGATGAACGCCTTGCCGTCGACGCGGCCGCTGTCGGCGCCGTAGAGCTCGCCAGGTTCACCTTCGCGGGTGACCCCGTCGCGCTGAAGATAGCGTAGATGGGCACGCGCCCCGTCCGCGCCCTTGCCGGCGAGCTTGACGACCCGCGCCTTGACGATCACCCGGCGCTGGCGGAAGGCGGCATACCGGTCGCGCGATTTCAGCAGTGCGGCGGCCGCCCCGCCGCGCCCTGTCCGGCTTCCTGTGAAGCGACCACCGCGTTGCGGCCGGCCGCCAGCCCGGTTGATCGCCGCACGAACCTGGCCGGCATAGCGTTTGCCGGCCTTCGAGCCGCGCGACCCGATTTTGCCGAGCTTCGGCCTGAACTCGTCATCCTTAATGCGAGCCTCCCAGACATATCAAGCAAAATCAGACACTTACACGTCAAACCCTCTTGGCACCGGCGGCAGCCTCCCGGAAAAACGATGTGCAGACAAAGATTTAACCGCCTCCTGGAGGCGGTACCTTTATCTTGCCTTCCGCGCCCAGCCCCGCCAGACGCGCCCCCGTCCGCCATGGCTAACGCACCGGCTCCTTCGGCTGCGCGCCGTCCTTGCCGAGCGGCACGAAGAGATCGCCGTTTCGCACGCCTGAGTGAACACCGTCATGAATGAAGAACAGCGACCGTCCGAGAGGAGCGATTTGCGCCTTTGGAGCGACAGATTGGCTTTCGAACGCCTCGATGTCGGCCGCCGAAACTCCGGCCGCCTTGAGTTGGTCGAGGTACTCGACGGTCTCTTCTGGCAGCGGTTTGCCACGCTTCAAATGCTCGTCGTAGCGCTCGGGACCGGCATTGTAGGCGCCAAACAGGCCAGGAAATCCGAAGCGGTCATACATGGCACTGAGATAGGCCGTGCCGGCCAGGATATTGTCGCGCGGATCGTGGGGGTTAGGCCCAAGGCCGTGTTCGACCCGCATCTCTTCATAGGTGCCGGGCATCACCTGCATGAGGCCCATGGCGCCAGCGGGGGAGGTGATGGGGCGGCCGCCGCGCATTGTCTTGCCGCCGCTTTCGGCAGCCATGACGGCATAGATCCAGGCTTGGGGAATATGGAAGCGCCGGCTTGCTTCCGATACCAACGTCTGCCACTTTCGCAGCTGCGGACTTTGGGAGATGGCGACCGGCTCAGCGCCGGTCGAGGCGGAACAGGCGCATGGCGCAATGGCGATCATGCCCAACAAGAGGAGGGTCACTCGGTCCATAGTGGTACGAGCCTCCCGATGACATTTTGAGTGGGAACAGGCCCGAAATAGCGGCTGTCGAAGGAGCGGTTTTTGTCGCTGCCGAGCAGGAAAACCTCGTTATCCCCGAGCGCTCGGCAGCCGTTCCACCATGGCAAAGGTCGGCCTTCGGCGTCGATTTTGAGCCGGCGCGCGACGATGTCGCCGCCGATGATGATGGCGTCATTGAAGGCGCAGACATTATCGTCCGGCAGCGCTGCAAGACGTTTTGCCAGCGGCACATTGCGAGGCAGATAGCTGCGCTCGGCGGCGAGATACGCCGCGTATTCAGGCGGGCGCACGAGCACGAGATCGCCACGCGCCAGCGCTCCCGCAGCGATGCGGTAAAGGCCGATCGGCGCGCTGGCCGAGGCGTTCCAGACCAGCCAAGGGGCGGGCTTTCCCAGCGCCGTGAAGCCCAAAAGACCGAGACCGGCCGCGGCCAAGGCGACCGTCTTACGGGCTCGAACACGCCTCAGGCGGCTGCCGATCAGATGGATGGAAGGGCGCCGCCTCATGAACGGCCTCCCGTGCCGCCCTGGCCGGAACCGGCCTTGCCATCGCCGGCGATGGAGTGCTGCGGGTGTCCTTTCGACCAATGGTCGAGTTCGTCGATGTGATAGCGGACATAGCGGCCGTGCTTGCGGAATTTCGGGCCGCCGCCCTTGAGCCGCATCTTTTCGAGCGTGCGCTGGGAGAGCCCGATATAGAAGGCGGCTTGGGCTGTGCTGAGAAACGGGCTGCCCTTTTTCGCGCGGGCCGCGCGTTCGTTTTCGTCGTCCATGATGATCCTCGTTTCGCTTCGGACAAGCGAGGGCGAGGATGGGCGAGGGAGATCGTCTCGGGGACGGGCGAAGAGTCGGGGGAGAGTTTTCGCCGCCCTTTAGGGCGGACGGGGTTTGGGTGGAACTCCTGGGAATGAGCCCCGCGCCGGGGCTGCGGCGCGAGGCTCTTATCTCGGCCGGTCAGTCGGCCGGGTTCCAGATGATGGCGTAGGTGTCGTGATCGTCCTGGCCGGCGGCTCGGCCGAGATTGGCGTAGAGCTTGCGCGGTCCGAACTCCGGCGCTGCAATCGACAGGCTCACATAATCCTTGCCGGAAGTCTCGCCGGTGCGGATCCAGCCAGCGCCGACTTCGACCCCTTGCGTAAGCACCCGGAAGTCGGGATGGTTATCGGCGCTCTTGGCCTGGTTGGGGACGATATCGATGTCGGCGCGGACGCTGAGCGTCTTGAACTGGCCCTTGTAGGCGCCGTTTTCCTGCTTGTTGACGTAACCGATCGCGGTCATTTCGAAGTCTCCTTTTGTGGTTTCGCCGGGGACCATCCCCTGCGATGGCGCACCGTAATGGGCGCGTCAGGACCGCCTGAATCCGACAGGGCCGCAGCGACAGTGAAGGACCCGAGCGGGCAGCTTTTTTGTGAGCGAAGCGGCGCGAGGAAGCCGCCGCAGGCGGCGGGGAAAAAAGCTGATGGCGCGAGGGTTTCGGGCGGCCGGACCCGCCCATAGGTCGACAAGCCAGCCGCAGGGATGGTCCTTGGAGAGAGCATGGAGACCGCTCGCCAAGTGCGGTCTGTCAGCCAAGCAGGACGCCGGGATGAAACGGCCTGCAAAGATGCTGCGCCCTTATGCCGGATCGAGATCGTGCCAGCGGGTCGGGCGCCAGAGCAGACATCCGGCATGGTGCGATCTATGAAAGCAGGGCTCGCCAGCGGGAATTTGATACGCGAGGGGGCCAAAGTAAGGCTGGATGAGAAGCCGGTGCTACCTGCAGGTCCAGTGTCATGTGGCGGCGCTCGGGAAACCGCTACGCAATGTAACGCGCTCTTATGAGGCGAACAGACCGGCCCCAAAACCGATCGACCGGTGGTCGGCGCGAAACGCGTCATGCCTGTCCGAAAGCTGACAGTGGCAGAAGACGCATGTCGGGTTCCGCACAATTGACCATGCTGGATTTGTGAGGTTTTCAGGGAGAGCCATGCGTTCACTTCCCAGTGAGCTTTGGCACGGCATTTGCTCTTGATGTGGCAACACGGATCGAAGGTTGACTGCATGCACAAGCGCGAGATGAGCAATGCTCTCCTTTCCTGGAGGCTTGGCAGCAGATTCGATTTGACGTTGCGAGGAGCTTCAGCCGCTCGCGGCGGAAGTGATCTCAAATCTGAAGGCACCGTTGGGGCCGCAGCCATCAAACACATCTTTCTCTTTTTCGCAGCTCGTCTTCAACGCGATGCGGACTTCTTCGCGTCGACGGCGGCCGAAGGTGGAGAAGGGGCTCGACTTGCAAAAAGGAGTTGTCAATGACGTCTTACGTTCGCACCAACAGCCCGGCGCAGGTGCGCTCACTGTCCACCTTTGGCAAGCATCTGCAAAGGAGCGTGCTGACGGCGACGCTGCTTGCCGCGGCTTCGACGGGAAGTGAAGCGCAGCCCTATGTTCGTGCTGACGGCAGCACGACTGACGACTTGGAAGCGGCGCGAGCAAGTTGGCGTCATGACGCCGAATTCAATGGAAATGTGGGGCTCGCAGCCATCAACGCGGATGCCGCGTATGCGTTGGGTTCCACCGGGGAGGGGGCCAGAGCTCCTCGCCTGCCCTCGTCCGTCTTGACGAGTGCCCGCTTACAGCCTACCTCACTATCGCGTTAGCACTCGTCCATCGCGAGTGCTAACAAAAACCCCTCAACAGCGCACCAGGGAAAAATCCGAAAATGGCAAAGTCGAAGTTCCGCCCGCTGCATGACCGCGTGGTCGTTCGCCGGGTCGAATCCGAATCCAAGACCGCTGGCGGGATCATCATCCCCGACACGGCAAAGGAAAAGCCGCAGGAAGGCGAGATCATCGCTGTCGGCTTCGGCGCTCGTGACGAAGCTGGCAAGCTGGTCCCGCTGGACGTCAAGGCCGGCGACCGCATCCTGTTCAGCAAGTGGTCGGGCACGGAAGTCAAGCTCAATGGCGAAGACCTTCTGATCATGAAGGAATCCGACATCATGGGCATCATCGGCTCATATCAGGCCCTTTCGTCAACTGAATTCCCGGGCTCGATTGAAGCCCCTGCCAGGAGCTAAAAATGGCTGCCAAAGACGTAAAATTCTCCCGCGATGCCCGCGAGCGCATGCTGCGCGGTGTCAACATCCTCGCTGACGCGGTGAAGGTCACGCTCGGCCCCAAGGGCCGCAACGTGGTCATCGACAAGTCGTTCGGCGCCCCGCGCATCACCAAGGACGGCGTCACCGTCGCCAAGGAAATCGAGCTTGAGGACAAGTTCGAAAACATGGGCGCGCAGATGGTCCGCGAAGTTGCTTCGAAGACCAACGACATCGCTGGCGACGGCACCACGACCGCGACCGTTCTGGCGCAGTCGATCGTCCAGGAAGGCCACAAGGCCGTTGCCGCCGGCATGAACCCGATGGACCTGAAGCGCGGCATCGACCTCGCGGTAACCGACGTCGTTGCGACCCTGATCAAGAACGCCAAGAAGATCAAGACCTCCGAAGAGGTTGCCCAGGTCGGCACCATCGCCGGCAACGGCGATGCTTCGGTCGGCAAGATGATCGCCGAAGCGATGCAGAAGGTCGGCAACGAAGGCGTCATCACGGTTGAGGAAGCCAAGACCGCCGAGACCGAACTCGAAGTCGTCGAAGGCATGCAGTTCGACCGCGGCTACCTCTCGCCCTACTTCGTCACCAACGCCGACAAGATGGTTGCCGAGCTCGAGGACGTCTACATCCTCCTGCACGAGAAGAAGCTGTCCAACCTCCAGGCCATGCTGCCGGTTCTCGAAGCCGTCGTGCAGACCTCGAAGCCGCTGCTCATCATCTCGGAAGACGTCGAAGGCGAGGCTCTGGCCACGCTGGTCGTCAACAAGCTGCGTGGCGGCCTGAAGATCGCCGCCGTCAAGGCGCCGGGCTTCGGTGATCGCCGCAAGGCCATGCTGGAAGACATCGCCATCCTCACCGGTGGCCAGGTCATCTCGGAAGACCTCGGCATCAAGCTCGAGAACGTCGGCCTCAACATGCTCGGCCGCGCCAAGAAGGTGTCGATCTCCAAGGAGAACACCACCATCGTCGACGGCGCCGGCAAGAAGGCCGAGATCCAGGGCCGCGTCGCCCAGATCAAGCAGCAGATCG
>NZ_RZSC01000230.1:0-8262 GCF_003998155.1 Mesorhizobium sp. M1E.F.Ca.ET.063.01.1.1 | reverse complement strand
GCAAGGAGCCGATCGCCGCCGTGCAGTTCCATCCGGAATCGATCATGACGCTCGGTCACAATGCCGGCATGCGCATCATCGAGAACATCGTCGCGCATCTGCCCCGCAAGGCCAAGGAGAAGGCCGCGTAGGGACGATGACGGAAGCGCGGGACATGACAGCGGCCGCGGCGAAAGCCGCGACCAGGCAGAAGGTCGAAAGGCTGGCCTTCTGGTCGATCGTCGTCGCCGGTGTCGTGCTCGCCCTCAAGGTCGCCGCCTGGTACATCACCGGCTCGGTCGCGCTCTATTCGGACGCGGCCGAATCGATCGTCAATGTCATCGCTTCGGCCGCCGCTTTCTGGGCGATCCAGGTCAGCTACAAGCCCGCCGATCAGGACCATCCCTTCGGCCATCACAAGGCCGAGTATTTCTCCGCCGTTCTCGAGGGCGTGCTGATTATCGTCGCAGCCCTCCTGATCCTCAACGAGGTGTGGCTATCCTGGCAGCATCCGGCTCCGCTAGAGCAGCCCTGGACAGGCCTTGCCGTCAACGGCGTGGCGACCGTCATCAACGCGATCTGGGCCTGGACCCTGATCAGCTCCGGCCGGAACGCGAAGTCGCCGGCTCTGGTCGCCGACGGCCAGCACATCATGACCGATGTGGTGACATCCGTCGGCGTGTTCGGCGGCCTTGTCAGCGCGGTCCTGACCGGCTGGCAGATCCTCGACCCGGCGCTTGCCGTCATTGTCGCGCTCAACATCCTGTGGCAGGGCTGGCATGTCATCGGCTCGTCGATGAACGGGCTGATGGACCGCGCCGTCGACAGCCATGAGCACATACAAATCCGCGACGTCATCTCGGCCAATTCGAAGGGCGCAATCGAGGTGCATGACCTGAAGACGCGCATTGCCGGGCGCGCCACCTTCATCGAGTTTCACCTGGTCGTCGACGCGGACATGACGGTCGGCGCCAGCCATGTCATCTGCGACCGCATCGAGGACGCGCTGAAGGCCGAGATCCCCTCCGTGCGCGTCACCATCCATGTCGAGCCGGACGACGAGGCCAAGCTGCCGAGGGGCACGACGGCGGTGCCTTTCGCGTAAGGCAATTCGTATCGCAGCCTTGGAAGTTTCGGCGAAGCCTCCCGGGATTCTATGGTCTGCGCCGCGTCGCTTCGCTCCTTGCTCCGCTATAGAATGACGAAGCGAAAGTTATGGCGTGCAGGCCGATTGGGGCATCGGGTTCAGCCTATAGACCTTGTCGTCGGATTTCGTCTTGCCACTCGCGGCCTTCGAGCAGAGGTCGACGATGGCGAGCGCGCTGTTGGGGTTGGCCAGCATCATCGTGCCGCCGGCGCCGCGCTTGAGGAAAATCTCCTTCTGCGAGATGTCGCAGGCAAAATCGCTCATCTTCGAACTTGCTGAGCAGCGCCACTGGTCGGCCTCGCCCTGGCAGGTATAGGTCTGGGTAACCTTGGCTCCCTTCTGCCTGGTCGTCACCGACACCGCGATATCGGCGCCGTCGGGCCAGTTGGCGGTATCGCCGCCGGCGGCGAAGGAAGCGAGCTCGATCGGACCGCGGAAGACGCGGATCGACTGCGTCACCTGGTCGGGATGCGACTTCAGATGCGCGTCGTCATAGTCGCGGCCGTAGCAGAAGGGTTGGTCTGGCTTCAGCCGTTCGCGCAGTGGCGCGCCCAGCGCCGGATCGATCGGATCGATGCGCGCGAACTCCGCCTTGCAGTTGGCGGCCGGCATCGGATCGAGGCGGAAATTGTCGTCTTCGCTGCCCAGCGCCTGCTTGTTGTATTCCGCCTTGCCGAGATCCTCCTCCGCGCCCGCGTCGAGATACACGTCGGGCTGCAGATCGGTGAGGATCAGCCGCCCCTTCTCGTCGACCTTGAGCGAGGCGAGCGTGCGATCGCAATCCATGCCGCAACGGATGCCGCTCGCCTTGTCGTCCGGATCCTCCTTGTTGCACCAGCCGCCGGTCCATTCCGGCGCCTTGGCACCGCGCACCGTGGTGGTGAGGAAGCCATTATAGGAGCTGTCGGCGTCAGTGGCGGGTTCCTCGTTCGGCCGGCTGACGGGGTCATGGCCATAGTAGAAGAAGATGCGCGCGACCTTCTGGTGCGGATGCGCCTTGAGATGGGCGGCATCATAGACGCGGCCGAAGCAGGCGTCGGCGCCGTTGGGGCTCAATTCGGTGAGTTTGAGAGCGTCCTCGGCAAGCGCGGCGCCAGAAATGAACAGTGCCGCGCCGAGCGCCGCGCCCCCAACCATCCTTGACGTCATGCCACCCTCCTCGCACCGACAGGACTGTGATTTATGCTAGTCTAGGAGCAGTTCCAGGAAAAGTGTGCGGCGGTTTTCCGCCCGCAATTGCGTAAGAACAAAAGGCAGTGACGCCCCGGACCACGCAAAATTGCGAGAGCCGGCGAATCGAGGAGGATACGATGCTGCGCCGTGACATTTTCCGCGCCGGCCTGGCCGGAGCGGCCGGCCTTTTCGGCCTGCGCCAGGCAAGTGCCGCCTTGAACGAGGAAAGGCTGAAGGTCGCCTATCATCTCAGCGATGCCGACAAGGTCAATTTCGTCCTCGGCAATATCAAGAACCACTATGAGGGCACCGGCGGCAACGTCGACATCGTCCTGGTCGTGCACGGCCCGGCGCTTGCCGCCTTCAAGGCGAAGAGTGCTTCCGGCGCGACATCCAGCCGGTTTGCCGGCCTCGTCCAGCAGGGGCTCGTTCCACAGGCCTGCGGCAACACATTGCGCGGCATGGACATTGCCGTCACCGATCTGATCGACGGCTTCCAGGTCGCCGAGAAGGGCGGGGTCGTCAACCTCGCGGAACTGCAGCGCCAGGGCTATGTCTATCTCCGGCCCTGATTTCGCGCCCCTGATTTCGCCTCTTGACTTGAATGCCCGGCCGGCAAGCGTCTACCAATTGCCAGTAGAAATCCCGGAGGTCGCGACGTGCCAGCCAACATGACGATGCCACTTGTCATTCCCGACCTTGCCGGCAAAGTGGTGCTGGTCACCGGCGCGTCGACCGGGATCGGCGGAGCGCTTGCCCACGCCTATGCCCGGCAGAAATGCCGCGTCGCCCTGCATTACAATTCAAGCCGGGAAGCCGCCGAAAGGCTCGCCGGGTCCATCCGCGACGACGGCGGCGACGTTCTTTTGACCCAGGGCGACTTTTCGATCCCCGCCGACGTCGAGCGCGTCGTTGAGGAAAGCGCAAAACATTTCGGCCGACTCGAAGGTCTGGTCAACAACGCCGGCGGCATGCTCGGCCGCGTCGCCTATGCCGACCAGACCGAAGCGCACTACGACGCGGTGATGAACCTCAATGCGCGATCGGTGCTGACCGCCTCGCGCAAGGCGATCCCGTGGCTGAAGCGCCAGGGCGGCTTCATCATCAACACCACCTCGATCGCCGCCCGCAACGGCGCCGGCGGCGGCGCCGGCCTCTACGGCTCGTCCAAGGCCTTCGTCTCCAACGTGACGCGTGGCATGGCCAAGGAGTTGATCGGTTTCGGCATCCGCGTCAACGCCGTGGCGCCCGGCACCATCCTGACGCCGTTTCACGAGCGCTATTCGAGCGCCGAGCAGATGAAGGCCATGGTTGCGACCATCCCGCAGGGCCGCGCCGGAACGGCCAATGATTGCGTCGGCGCCTATCTGTTCCTGTCTTCCGATCTCTTGAGCGGCTACATCATCGGCCAGGTGATCGAGGTCAATGGTGGCCAGTTGATGCCGTGAGCCGTCGACTGCATACTCGGGCAGCATACAACCTGCAGGGAGAGGAAAGGCATGTTCGGACTGATCGGCAAGATGCGGGCGGCACGCGGCCAGCGCGACGCGGTCATGGACGTGCTGCGTGAAAGCACCGCCGCGCTGCCCGGTTGCCTGAGCTACATCATCGCCACCGATCCGGTAGATGCCGACGCGATCTGGGTCACCGAAGTGTGGACGGACCAGGCAAGCCACAAGGCTTCCCTGCAACTGCCGGAAGTCCAGGCGGCGATCGCCAAGGCGCGCCCTTTCATCGCCGGTTTCGAATTCCAGGTCGAGACCCATCCGGTCGGCGGCTTCGGCCTTCCAGCCTCCGAGAAGAACGGTTGAGAGCGAGTCCGGAGAAATAGAACTTTCAGCGGGAAAATGGGTTCGCATTTGCCCGTGCCCGGTCTAAGAGCCGGATATGGACTCCTCGCCGGAACAATCGCCCCCGGATCAACCGTCCGTTGAACGCATGGCCCGATTGCGCTGGCCGCAGCAATGGCTGGCGCTGGTGGTATTCTCGCTGCTGTTTGCCGGTGCGCTGGAACTCGCGGCCCTGCCGGCGGCGCTGCTGATCGGCCCGATGCTTGCCGCGATCCTGGCCGGCACCAACGGCGCCACCGTACGCGTGCCCCGCGTGCTGTTCGGCTCCGCCCAGGCCGTGGTTGGCTGCCTGGTGGCGAATTCGATCTCCGCCGACATCTTTCCGGTCTTCTACGCTGAATGGGCGCTCTTCTTCGGGACAGTGGTGGCGACGCTCACTGCCTCCAGCCTGCTCGGCTGGCTGATCAGCCGCTGGCGCATCCTGCCCGGCACCACGGCCGTCTGGGGCTCCTCGCCAGGGGCCGCCACCGCCATGGTTCTGATGGCCGGCGCCTTCGGCGCCGATCAGCGCCTCGTCGCCTTCATGCAATATCTGCGCGTCATCTTTGTCTCGATGACGGCGGCGCTGGTTGCCAAGATGTGGGTCGACACCTCAGGCGTCGAAGTGCCGCCCATCGTGTGGTTTCCGCCGATCAACCCGATGGCCTTCGCCGCCACCATCGGCATCGCGATCGTCGGCGGCCTGCTGGGAAGGCTGCTGCGGTTGCCCTCGCCCTTCTTTCTCGGCACCTTCATCTTCGGCGCCGTGGTTCATCTCGGCTTCGGCGTGCCGATGCAATTGCCGCCCTGGCTGCTGGCGCTCAGCTACGCAATGGTCAGCTGGTCGATCGGTTTGAACTTCACCCGACCGATCCTGCGCCACGCCGCACGCGCCCTGCCGCAGATCATCGCCTCGATCGTGGCGCTGATCGCATTCTGTGGCGGGCTGGCCTTCGTCATCAGCCGCCTGCTCGGTATCGACCCGCTGACCGCTTATCTGGCGACCAGCCCCGGCGGCATGGACAGTGTGGCCATTATCGCCGCCGCCGCGCAGAACGTCGATATCTCCTTCGTCATGGCGCTGCAGTCGGCCCGCTTCCTGGTCGTTCTGCTCATTGGGCCAAGCGTCGCCAAGCTTGTGGCGCGAAACGTCAGGGACTGATCCGCGCTACCAAACGCATGGGGAAATAAAGGAAATGCCCATGAACCGCCGTTTGAATGCCGTCGACCTCTCTGGCCGCGTCGCCGTCGTGACGGGCGGCGCGCAAGGCATCGGCCTTGCCGTGGCCCGCCGCCTGCTGTCGTCGGGCGCAAGCGTCGCCATCTGGGACATCGACCAGGCCGCGATGACGAGCGCCTTGGCCGAGCTTGAGCCGCTTGGCCGCGTCGAAGCCTTCACTTGCGACCAGTCGCAAATCGAGGCCGTCGATCGTGCCGCCATCGAAACCGAGCGGGCGCTCGGTCCTGTCGATCTTCTCGTCAACAATGCCGGCATCGCCGGGCCGGCCGCGACCGTGGTGGACTATGATCCCGCCGCATGGCGCCAGATCGTCGACATCGACCTCAACGGCGTCTTCTACTGCTGCCGGCGCCTGGTGCCCGGCATGATCGCGCGCAATTACGGCCGCATCGTCAACATCGCTTCCGTCGCCGGCAAGGAAGGCAATCCCAACGCCGCCGCCTATTCGGCCGCCAAGGCCGGCGTGCTGGCGCTGACCAAGTCGCTCGGCAAGGAGCTCGCCAGCCATGACATCGCCGTCAACGCGCTGACCCCCTCGCCCGCCCGCACCCGTATTCTTGATCAGCTCACCGAAGCCCAGGTGACCTACATGCTCAGCAAGGTGCCGCGCGGCCGTTTCGTCGAAGTGGAGGAGGCGGCGGCCATGGTCGCCTTCATGCTCTCGGACGAGAATTCCTTCACCACCGGTGCCACTTTCGATCTTTCCGGCGGGCGCGCGACCTACTGACCATCGTCGCAGCTTTCGCCGGGCGCAACTTATCGTCCGGCTGCAAGCCGCTCGGGGAGGAAATCGACGAAGACGCGAACCTTCGGCGAGAGGTGGCGATTGGACGGCCATAGCATGCGGAACTGGCCGCGGCCGTCGACATGGTCGTCAAGCACGGTGCGCAGCTTTCCGTCATGCAGCGCCTCCCGCACCAGGAAATCGGGCATGCAGGCGATGCCCAAGCCGGCAATCGTTGCGCCCTTCAATGCTTCCATGTTGTTGCAGGTCAGCATCGAGCGAATCTGCGGTGCCGCGCTTCCGGTAATGAACGGCCAGTTGAGCAACCTGCCGCTGTTGAGAAAGCGGAAGTGTATGCCGAAATGCTGCGCGAGATCCGCTGGCGTGCCGGGCGTGCCATGGCGGTCAAGGTAGGAAGCGGCCGCGCATAAGATCATGCGAAAGGGCGCAACCGGCCTCGACACCAATCGTGAATCGGGCAGCTCGCCGCTTCGGATCGCGACATCGATACCCTCTTCGATGACGTCGACGATGCGATCGTTGAAATCGATATCGAGCTCGATCTCAGGGTATCGTGCCGTGAATTCCGAAAGCACCGGCAAAAGCAGATGATAGGTGACGATCGGGGTCGAAACGCGTAGCCGCCCATGTGGCGTTTCGCGCGTCCGCGACAGCATCGCCTCGGCATCGTCGATATCGTCGAGGATGCGGCGCACACGTTCGTTGAACAGCTTGCCCTCCTCGGTCAGACCTATGCGCCGTGTGCTGCGTTGCAGCAGACGCACCCCGAGCTCCTGCTCGAGTCGGGCGACGCTCTTGCCGACAGCGGATGCCGAGATTCCCAGCGCCCGCCCGGCGGCGACAAAACTGCCGTGCTCGGCGGTGCGGGCGAAAGCGAGAAGGCCGTTGAGACGATCCATCGCAGGAATCCATTCGAGCGCTTCATTCCGGTATGACCGGAGATTTAATACTATTTTGCCGGAAATGTCGCCGCCCTATCTTGTCTTTGCGATCGGCGCCGCCAATCCGCGGCATGCCGGCAAACCTCGCCTCAGATAGGAAAATCCATGACTTCGATGACCATAACCGGCCCCGCCGGCAGATGGCTTGTGCTGCTGTCGGTCTGTCTTGCCGCCATGACGATGCCGTTGAGTTTCACCGGTCCGGCCGTGGCGCTCTCGCGCATTGCCGCCGATCTCGGCGGCAGTCCGATCGAGCTCAATTGGGTGACGAATGCCTTCATGCTGACCTTCGGCGCCAGCCTGATGGCGGCCGGAGCACTGGCCGACAACCATGGCCGCAGGCGGATCTTCCTCGCTGGCCTCGCCACCTATGTCCTTGCCGCACTGGGCTCCACGCTTGCGCCTGACATCGTCTGGTTCGACATTTTCAGGGCCTTGCAAGGCATAGGCGGTGCTGCCGCCTTCGCCGGTGGCGCTTCTGCGCTTGCCCAGGAATTCGACGGCCAATTGCGGCTGCGCGCCTTCAGCTTCCTCGGTACCAGCTTCGGCATCGGCCTCGCCTTCGGCCCTGTTGCCTCAGGCTTGCTCATCGACGCGTTCGGCTGGCGCGCGATCTTTTTTCTGGTGGCAGCGCTTGCGGTTGCCGCCGCGACCCTCGGCCTGCGCGCCGTCACCGAATCGCGCGACCCGGATGCAACCGGGCTAGACTGGGCGGGAGCCGGCACCTTCACCATCGCGCTTGCCGCGCTGACCTATGGCGTGCTGCAGGCGCCGCAGAACGGCTGGACCGATCCCCTCGTCATTGCGCTGCTTGGTATGGCCGCCGTCTGCCTTGTCGCTTTCGTCATTGTCGAGCGGCGCGTGCGCCGGCCGATGCTGGACCTGACGCTGTTTCGCTTCCCGCGTTTCGTCGGCGTCCAGTTCCTGGCAGCCGCACCTGCCTATGCCTTTGTCGTTCTGCTCGTGCTCTTGCCGATCCGCTTCATCGGCATCGAGGGGATGAGCGAGATCAAGGCGGGGCAGTTGATGATCTGCCTCTCTGGGCCGCTGCTGGTATTGCCGTTGCTTGCCGGCCAGGTGGCACGCTGGATCGCTCCAGCCACGATCTGCGGTGTTGGCCTGCTTGTAGCGGCAGCCGGCCTTGTCTGGCTCGGGCGTGCTCCTGCGGCGGACAGCGCGCTGGTCGCCCCGTTGGTCCTGATCGGCAT
>NZ_RZSC01000022.1:0-22834 GCF_003998155.1 Mesorhizobium sp. M1E.F.Ca.ET.063.01.1.1 | reverse complement strand
GCTCTACGCCGCGCCCTTCTACGGTGAGAGCTCCTTCGTCATGTACCGCAAGGACCTGATGGAGAAGGCCGGCCTCAAGATGCCCGATGCCCCGACCTGGGACTTCATCAAGCAGGCTGCCGACAAGATGACCGACCGCGCCAATGGCGTGAACGGCGTCTGTCTGCGCGGCAAGGCCGGCTGGGGCGAGAACATGGCCTTCCTCACCGCCATGTCGAACTCCTTCGGCGCCCGCTGGTTCGACGAGAACTGGAAACCGCAGTTCGACCAGCCTGAATGGAAGAACACGCTGCAGTTCTATGTCGACCTGATGAAGGCCGATGGCCCCGAGGGCGCTTCGTCCAACGGCTTCAACGAGAACCTTGCGCTGTTCCAGCAGGGCAAGTGCGGCATGTGGATCGACGCCACCGTCGCCGCTTCCTTCGTCTCGGATCCGAAGGCCTCGCAGGTCGCCGACAAGGTCGGCTATGCGCTGGCGCCCGACAATGGCCTCGGCAAGCGCGGCAACTGGCTGTGGGCCTGGTCGCTGGCGATCCCGGCGGGTACGCAAAAGGCTGACGCCGCCGAGAAGTTCGTATCGTGGGCAACCAGCAAGCACTATGCCGAGCTGGTCGCCTCGAAGGAAGGCTGGGCCAACGTTCCGCCCGGAACGCGCTCCTCGCTCTATGCCAATCCGGAGTACCAGAAGGCGGCGCCCTTCGCCAAGATGACGCTCGACTCCATCAACGCCGCCGACCCGACGCATCCGACCGTCAAGCCGGTGCCCTATGTCGGCGTGCAGTTCGTCGCCATCCCTGAATTCCAGGGCCTCGGCACCACCGTCGGCCAGCTCTTCTCAGCCGCCCTTGCCGGCCAGTCGAGCGTCGACGATGCGCTGAAGCAGGCCCAGGACGCAGCCACCGCGGCAATGACCGAAGGCGGCTACATCAAGTAAGGCTCCTCCCGGTGCCGAACGCCGGTAGCGCATCATGACCGGCATTGGCCGCCCGAAACCCAGTTCGGGCGGCCACCTTCACAATCAGGAAAATTGTGGCACAACGCTAGAATCCGGCTGACATTTGGAGGGTGACCGTCATGGCTACTCAGCAAACCCGTTCGCTTGCCCGTTTCATGATGGCGCCATCGGTGATCCTGCTGTTCATCTGGATGATCGTGCCGCTGGCCTTCACGCTGTGGTTCTCGTTCCAGCAATACAACCCGCTCAACCCGATCCGCGACGGTTTCGTCGGCTTCTCCAACTACGCGCTATTCTATTCCAACCCGGCCTTCCTGCAGTCGATCCTCAACACGCTCGCCATCGTCGTCAGCGTGCTGGTCATCACCGTGGTCGGCGGCATCCTTTTGGCGTTGCTCCTCGACCAGCCGATCTGGGGCCAGGGTTTCGTGCGCATCCTCGTGATCTCGCCGTTCTTCGTCATGCCGCCGGTTGCGGCACTTGTGTGGAAGAACATGATCATGCACCCGCAATACGGCGTCTTCGCCGATATTGCCCGCTTCTTCGGCGCCAACCCCATCGACTGGTTCGGGCAACACCCGCTGACGGCGGTCATCCTCATCGTCGCCTGGCAATGGCTGCCCTTCGCCACGCTGATCCTGCTCACGTCACTGCAATCGCTTGACACTGAGCAGAAGGAGGCGGCCGAAATGGACGGCGCCGGCTTCCTCAGCCGCTTCTGGTATCTGACGCTGCCGCACATGTCGCGCGCCATCACCGTCGTCATCCTGATCCAGACGATCTTCCTGCTCTCGATCTACGCCGAGATCCTGGTCACCACCAATGGCGGCCCAGGCTACGCCTCCACCAACCTGCCCTTCCTCGTCTACCAGAAGGCGCTGCTGGAGTTCAAAATCGGCCAGGCGTCCGCAGGTGGCGTCATCGCGGTCATTCTCGCCAACATCGTCGCCTTCTTCGTCATGCGCGCCGTCGGCAAGAACCTGGACAAGTGAGGGGGAGACGATGCCACTTGCGCTGAACCACCCCCACTCCGTCCCGCTGCGCGGGACACCTCTCCCCCTGCCCGGGGGAGAGGAAACGCCTGCACCGAAGTCGCGCCCTTCCTCTACCCCGTCGATCGGGGGAGAGGTGGTTTGCGCAGCAAACCGGAGTGGCGGTCGACCCTGCCGCCAACATCGCCGATACGGGAGGACCTGACATGGCACGCGCAGTCACCACCCAGCACAAGACGATCGCCACGACCGCGGCCTGGATTGTCGCCCTGCTGATCTTCTTCCCGATCCTCTACACGATCATCACCTCGTTCAAGTCGGAGCAGGAGGCGATCCAGGGCTTCGCGCTCATCCCGTCGGGCACCACCGAAAGCTATGCCGAGGTGCAGGCGCAGAGCGGCTACTTCAAGTTCTTCCTGAATTCGGTGATCCTGTCGGTCGGCTCGACCGTCCTGGCGCTCCTGATCGCCGTCCCGGCGGCATGGTCGATGGCGTTTTCGCCGACCAAGCGGACCAAGGACATCCTGATGTGGATGCTTTCCACCAAGATGATGCCGGCCGTCGCGGTGCTGTTCCCGATCTACCTGATCTTCCGCGACACCGGCCTGCTCGATAGCCGCATCGGCCTCACCGTCATGCTGATGCTGATCAACCTGCCGATCGTGGTCTGGATGCTCTACACCTACTTCCGCGAAATCCCGGGCGAGATCCTCGAAGCGGCGCGCATGGACGGCGCCTCGCTGTGGAACGAGATCATCTATGTGCTGACGCCGATGGCGGTCCCCGGCATCGCCTCGACCATGCTGCTCAACATCATCCTCGCCTGGAACGAGGCGTTCTGGACGATCCGTCTGACCACCACGGACGCAGCACCCCTTACCGCCTTCATCAGCTCCTTCTCCAGCCCGCAAGGCCTGTTCTGGGCCAAGCTGTCGGCGGCCTCGACACTGGCGATCGCGCCGATCCTGATCATGGGCTGGTTCAGCCAGAAGCAGTTGGTGCGCGGCCTGACATTTGGCGCCGTGAAGTAGCCGCGCGCCAGCCGCGGACGACCAAATCCCCCGGGAGGAAGCCATGGGAAACATCACGCTCAAGAACGTCTCCAAGTCCTTCGGGTCGACGGTGATCATTCCGAACATCGACCTCAATATCGAGGACGGCGAGTTCGTCGTGTTCGTCGGCCCGTCGGGTTGCGGCAAGTCCACGCTGCTCCGCCTGATCGCCGGGCTCGAGGACACCAGCGGCGGCACCATCAGCATCGATGGCCGTGACGTGACCCAGGAGGCGCCGGCCAAGCGCAAGCTTGCCATGGTCTTCCAGTCCTACGCGCTCTACCCGCACATGACGGTCGCCAAGAACATCGCTTTCCCGCTGAAGATGGCGGGCGAGGACCAGGCGACCATCGACAAGAAGGTGAAGGACGCAGCGCGGGTGCTGAACCTCACCAACTATCTCGAGCGTCGCCCGGGCCAGCTCTCCGGCGGCCAGCGCCAGCGCGTCGCCATCGGCCGCGCCATCGTGCGCCAGCCGTCGGCCTTCCTGTTCGACGAACCGCTGTCGAACCTCGACGCGGCCCTTCGCGGCACCATGCGGCTGGAGATCAGCGAGCTGCATCATCAGTTGAAGACGACGATGATCTACGTCACCCACGACCAGGTCGAGGCCATGACCATGGCCGACAAGATCGTCGTGCTCAACGCCGGCAACATCGAGCAGGTCGGCTCGCCCATGGAGCTCTACCGCACGCCGAAGAACCTCTTCGTCGCCGGCTTCATCGGCTCACCCAAGATGAACCTCATCGAAGGCGCGCCGGCGGAAAAATACGGCGCCAAGACCATCGGCATCCGGCCCGAGCACATCAACATCTCGACCACGGCCGGCGACTGGAAAGCGACGGTCGGCGTTGCCGAGCATCTCGGCTCCGACACCTTCCTGCATGTCCAGACAGACGGCGTCGGCACGATCAATGTGCGTGCCGACGGCGAGGTGGCGGTGAAGCATGGCGACACCGTCTATCTGACGCCCGACAAGACCAAGCTCCATCGCTTTGGCGCCGATGGCAAGGCGCTGGCCCAGTGAGGACGGGGCAGTGAGGCTGAAAGGCAAATCGGCGCTGATCACCGGATCGGCGCGCGGCATCGGCCGGGCCTTCGCCGAAGCCTATGCGCGCGAAGGTGCGACGGTGGCGATTGCCGACATCAACCTGGAGGCCGCGGAAGCCACGGCGAAGGATATCGGCTCAGCGGCTTACGCTGTCCAACTCGACGTCACCGACCAATCCTCGATCGAGGCGGCGGTGAAAGCGGTCGAGGCCAAGGCGGGCGGCCTCGACATCCTGGTCAACAACGCGGCGCTGTTCGACCTGGCGCCGATCGTCGAGATCGGCAGGGCGGGCTATGACAAGCTGTTCTCCGTCAACGTCGCCGGCACGCTGTTCATGCTGCAGGCGGCGGCCCGCTCGATGATCGCCGCTGGCCGGGGCGGCAAAATCATCAACATGGCGAGCCAGGCCGGGCGCCGTGGCGAGCCGCTGGTCGCGGTCTATTGCGCTACCAAGGCCGCTGTCATTTCGCTCACCCAATCGGCCGGACTCGACCTGATCAAGCATCGCATCAACGTCAACGCCATCGCGCCGGGCGTCGTCGACGGCGAGCACTGGGACCACGTCGATGCGTTGTTCGCCAAATACGAGAACCGGCCGAAGGGCGAGAAGAAGCGCCTGGTCGGCGAAAGCGTTCCCTATGGCCGCATGGGCCGGGCGGAAGATCTGACCGGAATGGCGGTTTTCCTCGCCAGCGACGAGGCTGAATACATTGTCGCCCAGACCTACAACGTCGATGGCGGCCAATGGATGAGTTGAAGTGGATGAGTTGAGGGGGAAGGCGCTTCTCCCTTCCTCCGGGGAGGATGCGTCACGGGGCAGGTGAGGGGCAGCACGGAACAACCGGCGCCGTCCCTCACCGCTCAGGCGGAATTGTTGGGCTGCATATCGGCCGAAGGGTAAAGTAAGATGACCGTGAAACTCTCTTCCTCGAATCTCGCAAAGCTTCCTTCGAAGGTTTCCGGCCCGAAATACGACCGCTCTTCTCTGAAAGCCGGCATCGTGCATTTCGGCGTCGGCAACTTCCATCGCTCGCACCAGGCCGTCTATCTCGACGACCTGTTCAATTCCGGGCTCGGCCATGACTGGGCGCTGATCGGCGCCGGCGTCTTCGAGGGCGAGAAGGCCGGCCGCGCCAGGCTTCAGGAGCAGGATTGGCTGACCACCGTGGTCGAGCAGGACCAGGGCCATATGAGCGCCCGCGTCACCGGCGCGATGATCGATTTCCTGATGCCCGGCGATGCGAAGGCGATCATCGAGCAGCTCGCCGACCCGGCGATCAGGATCGTCTCGCTGACCATCACCGAAGGCGGCTATTTCATCGACCCGGCCTCAGGCAAGTTCAACCCGGCCCATCCCGACATCGTCGCCGACGCGCAGCCGGGCGCAGCGCCGAAGACCGTCTTCGGCATCATCCTGGCCGGTCTGGTGCGCCGCCGCGCCGATGGCATCGTGCCCTTCACCGTCATGTCCTGCGACAACATCCCCCACAATGGCCATGTCACCTCCGACGGCGTCATCGGCCTTGCCCGCCTGATCGATGAGGACCTTGCCGGCTGGGTGAGGGACAATGTCGCCTTCCCGAACGGCATGGTCGACCGCATCACGCCGGCCACCACCGATCGCGAGCGCGGCATCCTGGCGAGCGATTTCGGGTTGGAGGACAACTGGCCGGTCTTTTGCGAGCCGTTCAAGCAATGGGTGCTGGAAGATCATTTCACCGCCGGCCGGCCGCCGCTGGAAGAGGCCGGCGTGCAGTTCGTCAAGGATGTCTCTCCTTACGAGCTGATGAAGATCCGCATCCTCAATGGCGGCCACGCGACCATCGCCTATCCGGCAGGCCTGATGGACATCCATTTCGTCCATGAGGCGATGCAGGAGCCGCTGGTGCGCGGCTTCCTCGCCAAGCTGGAGCGCGACGAGATCATCCCGACCGTGCCGCCGGTGCCGGACACCGTGCTGGAAGATTACTACCAGCTCATCGAACGCCGCTTCTCCAACCCGAAGATCGGCGACACCATCCGTCGCCTTTGCCTCGACGGCTCGAACCGGCAGCCGAAATTCATCATCCCGACCATTGCCGACCGGCTGAAGGCGGGGAAAGGCGTCGCCGGGCTGGCGCTGGAATCGGCGCTCTGGTGCCGCTACTGCTTCGGCACCACGGACAGCGGCGCCGTCATCGAACCCAACGATCCGAGCTGGGACCGGATGCAGGCGACCGCAAAGGCGGCAAAAACCGAGCCCGGCGCCTGGCTTGCCATGGACGACATCTATGGCGATGTCGGCCGCTCGCCCGTTTTCGCGCAAGCCTTTGCCCATGCGCTCGACGTGCTCTGGGCCAACGGCGCACGCGAAACCTTGACCCGCTATCTCGCCGGCAAGCTCTGAAGCCCACTGGAATCGGCTGGAATGACGCCCGAACTGGTCATCTTCGACTGTGACGGCGTGCTGGTCGACAGCGAGGCGCTCTCGGTCTCGGCGCTGCTCGGGATGATCGAGCTCGCCGGCGGCACGGTCAGCGAGGATGCCGCCTACGAGCACTTCCTTGGCAAGAGCATGAAGAGCGTGCGCGAGATTCTCGGTCGCGATTTCGGGCTCAAAATCAGCGACCAGCATCTCACCGCCATGCGCGCCGACCTGATGCGCAAGTTCCGCGAGGAGCTGAAGCCGATCCCCGGCATCAAGGAGATCCTGCCGAGGCTCGGCCTGCCCTATTGCGTCGCCTCGTCCGGCACGCTGGAACGCATCCGCTACGCGCTCGACGTCACCGGCCTGCTGGGCATGATGGAACCGCATCTCTTCAGCGCCGCCATGGTGAAGCGCGGCAAGCCTGCGCCGGACCTCTTCCTCCATGCCGCCGCCACCATGCGCGCGCATCCGCGCAAATGCCTGGTCGTCGAGGACAGCCCGGCCGGCGTCGCCGCGGCGCGGGCGGCGGGCATGCGCGTCTTCGCCTTCACCGGTGGCTCGCATGCGGACAATCCCGCCTTGAAGGCGCGGCTTGCGTCGACCGAACCGGACTTTATATTCGCTGACATGCTGCAATTGCCCGATCTGATTGCAGGCCTGGGAGCGAGAGTAAAAGCATCTTGACGACGAGTTTCGTTTGCGCGGTCGATGTCGGCACCGGGAGCGCTCGCGCGGGCATTCTCGACCCCAAAGGCAATCTGGTCGGCCGTGCCGAGCGGCCGATCGCCATGCATCAGCCGAAGCCCGATCATGCCGAGCATGATTCGCAGGATATCTGGTCGGCCGTCTGTACCGCCGTGCGCGCCGCGCGCGAAAAAGCCGGCGTCGCCGCATCGGATATCGTCGGCATTTCCTTCGACGCCACCTGCTCGCTTGTGGTGCGCGACAGGCAGGGCGGCCAGCTCAGCGTCTCCGTCACCGGCGAGAAGCGCTGGGATACCATCGTCTGGCTCGATCACCGCGCCATCGCCGAGGCCGACGAATGCACCAGAAGCGGCCATGCCGTGCTCGACTATATCGGCGGCGTGATGTCGCCGGAAATGGAAACGCCGAAGCTGATGTGGCTGAAGCGCTACCTGCCAGGAACATGGCACGAAGCCGGCTATCTTTTCGATCTCGCCGATTTCCTGACCTGGAAGGCGAGCGGCTCGCTCGCCCGTTCGCAATGCACGCTGACCGCCAAATGGACTTACCTCGCCCATGAGAAGACGGGCTGGCGGCGCGATTTCTTCGAGCTCGTCGGTCTCGGCGATCTTTTCGAGCACGGCAACCTTCCGGAAAAGGCGAGCTCGGTCGGCGCCGATATCGGCCCCTTGACGACGCAAGCGGCTGCCGATCTGGGCCTGACCGAGAAATGCCGCGTCGGCGCAGGCGTCATCGACGCCTATGCCGGCGCGCTGGGTGTGCTCGGCGGTTTCGTCGGCGGCCATTTCGGCATGCGGGCGGTGTTTTTAGGCACGTCGGTGCTGATGGCGTTCGGAGCGGTCTACAACTGGATTGTCCAGTCGAGGCGGGCGCGGCATATGCTGCTCGAAGCGGGCGAGTCCTGAGAGGCTCGCCGTCAACCGAAGCACGGAGATCCGCGATGAGCCTCGCCGGGCAACCATCAAACGGCGGCAGCCGTATCCTCGTGCTGGCGGGTGGGCTCGTTGGCGCGGCAGGCGTGGCGCTGTCGGCCGCCGCCGCGCATCGGGGCGGCGCCTTCACCGGCACAGCCGCCTCGTTCCTGCTGATGCACGCCCCTGCCTTCGTCGCCATCGGCCTTGCCGACGGCAACAGGAGCCTCAGGATCGCAGGCCTGGTGCTGCTCGTCGGCCTGCTGATGTTTTCTGGCGATCTTATCGCCAGAGACTTCCTCGGCTCGCGGCTGTTTCCGATGTCGGCGCCGGTCGGCGGCACTCTGCTGATCGCCGGCTGGCTGGCGATTGCGGTCTCGGCGCTGTTGCGCCCACGGTCCTAGAACGCCCCTTCATCGGAGCGAGGCTCGCGGAGCGGCGAGGTCAGCGGCGCACCAAACGCAGCTTCCGCCTGCGCGTCGCCGGCTCCGCCGCGCGCTGCCGCTCAGGCCGGTCGACCGCCGGCGAGATGCCCCAATAGTTGCGATAGATGTCCTGGAAGAGATGGCTGATCGGATGCATGGCTGATTTCCTCTGATTGAATCGATCCAATTTTTCAGCACGAAAAAGAACCGCCCCTCAGGCGCGCTTGCGCCCCACGATGAAGCGTGGCTCGCGCTTCCACGGGCTTGCCTTGCCGCGCCGCTTTTCGCTCGTTGCGGCCGAGGCAATGCCCCAGTCGTTCTTGTAGAAGTCCTCGAACAAATAGCTGACCGGATGCATGGCACCCTCCTTCTTTCAAATCCGCTCGGGAGAAGCTGTCTTGGATCGATTCAAATCATATGCTCGCCGCACTCGAAGTCAAGCAGGAATTTGAATCGATCCAAGAAAAATGTTAGATGACCGGCAACCATTCCGCGGTCATGTTCGTGATGTGACAGGATTCGGAGGAACGACATGGCATCACCCATCGAAGGCCAGGCACGACCCATCCGGCTGGCGGATATCGCCAAGGCGGCTGGCGTCTCGCATGGCACGGCCTCCAATGTCTTCAGCCGCCCGGAGATCGTGCGCCAGGAAGTGCGCGAGCGGGTCAAGGCAGTGGCGGAGGCGATGGGTTATGCCGGGCCCGATCCCAAGGGGCGCCTGTTGCGCGCCGGCAAGGTCAATGCCATCGGCGTCGGCACGACCGAGCCCCTCTCCTATTTCTTCGAGGATCCCTTTGCCCGCGTCATGATGGCCGGCATCTCCGAAGCCTGCGACGCCACGGGCGCGGGCATCGCACTGGTCTCAGCCGCCAACCAGGAAAAGCTCGCCTGGAACATCCAGAGCGCGCTTGTCGACGGCTTCATCCTATTCTGCATCGAAGGCGGCTCGCGCCTTGTCGACCTGACGCGCGAGCGCAGGCTGCCCTTCGTGGCGCTGGAACTCGGCTTCGAGGACGAAACCGTCTCGGCGATCGGCGTCGACAATGTCGCAGGCGCCAGGCTTGCAGCGCGCCACCTTGCCGAGCTCGGCCATCGCCGTTTCGCGGTGCTGTCGCTGGCCTTTGCCGACGACCGCACCGGCTTCGCCACGCCGGAAATCGTGCACAGCGCGCTCTACACAGGAACACGCGACCGCCTTGCCGGCTATTTCGAGGAGCTCTCCCGCTTCGGCATCAATACGGCGAAGATCCCGGTCTACGAGACCGAAAATGAAGAGAAGAGCACCAGGGCCGGGCTCGAGGCGATCTTCGCGGGCAACAAGCGGCCCAGCGCCATCCTGGCGATGTCGGACAGGATGGCGCTGATCGCCATCGAATGGCTGACCGCGCGGGGGCTCAAAGTGCCGGAGGATGTCTCCATCGTCGGCTTCGACGGCGTGCCGGACGGCGCGCTCTGCGACCCGCCGCTGACCACGATCGCCCAGCCGATCACCGAGATCGGGCGGCGGGCGGCGCGCATGATCCTCGACTTCGACGGCGCGGTACGGCGCGAGACGATGGGTGTCGAGCTCGTCGTCAGGGCCTCGACCGGCCCTGCCCCGAGGATCTGACGAGCCCTCAATAGCCGCCCAACCTCGCCTGCACCGGCTGCGCACCGAACGAAGCGCGCCCAGTCTGCTCGCGCGCCGGCTTGGCGCGGGCCGGACCGAGGCTGGCAAGCCATTCGAGATACAGCGCCAGCGCGAACTGCATGGCGATGCCGGCGGCGATCAGCAGCGTGTCATAGGCCAGGCCGCCGGGATTGATCAGCTTGAGCACCTGAGCCGCCATGGCGATCACCGTTCCGGCGATGAACACCGGCAGCGAGCGCTTGCCGAGGATCGCCAGCGGATTGTCGGGCCTGGCGCGGAAGAGGTTCGATACGGCCGGCAAGGCGATGATCAGGTAGCTGACAGAAAGGATATGCAGCAGTCTCGGCAGCGACAGGAAGGTCTTGTCGAAGCCGCCGAGCACCACCGGCAGGTCGAACCAGGTGATATGACCCCAGAGCGGGCTGTGCACCCAGATCGCCGCGCCGACCACATAGGCGCCGGCGAAGCCCATCAGCCACCGGTTTACGGGAATGGTGCCGCCGCGCTTGACATGGAGCATGGCCGCAAGGCCGATATTGAACAGGAATTGCCAGGACAGCGGGTTGAGGAACCAGAGACCCGGCTCGGGATAGTTCGGCGGCGCGATCTGCCAGATACCGGCGACAAGCCACAGCAGCCCGGACACAAACAGTGCGGCCACGGGCCTGTAGCTGACGAACAGAACGAAGGCCGGCGCCGCCAGAAGCAGCGCCGCATAGACCGGCAGGATGTTGTTGTAGCCGAGCTGATGGCCGAGCGTGACGATGCCGAGCAGCACCTCCGGCGTGTTCTTCATCAGCGGCTCGATGTTGATCATCTTCAAGAGCTCCGGCCTGTGGGCAAATACCGCCGCGGCGCAGAACATGGCGATCACCGCCATGGTGATGACGATGTGGGTGACATAAAGCACGCCGGCGCGCCGCCACATCTTGAGCGTCGCCAGCAATCTGCCGCCCGGCTTGAACTTGCTGCCATAGGCAAGCGCAACCGAGATGCCGGAGATCAGGACGAAGGCCTCGGCCGCATCGGAAAAGCCGAGATTCTTGTAGGTCAGGCTTTCGAAGACGGTGCCAGGCACATGGTCGACGAAAATGGTGAGCAAGGCGAGCGCGCGCAGCACATCGATACGCGTGTCGCGACCGTTGATACGCGTGTCGCGATCATTGATACGCGTATTGCGATCATTGATACGCGTGTCGCGTTGAGAAACCGGGATGGTCATCGACAAAAGGCCTCAGAGCTGGTGTTTCATGTCCAGCAATGCGACCCCCGACGCACCGCTTCGATTCCTCCCATCGGGGAGTGTATCGGCGCAGAAACGGTCTGAAATGCGCCCGGTTCAATCAACTTTCGCGGAGCTTGAAAACATTCCGTTTTGAAGCCGGCAAATCAACAAAACACCCATGAAATCAAACGGATATGAGCGTGTCCGAATATTCCGAAGAAAACAACATCCTGCACCGCGATCTTAGTTTTTCCTATCGATTGCTGAGGCCGGCGAATGCGAGCGGCGAATGCCTCTTCGTGCTGCATGGATCGGGCGTGGACGAAACGACGATGGTGCCATTGGCGAGGCAAATCGGGCCGCGCGCGGTGCTTGTCGCGGCGCGCGGCCGCATCGCCCAAGAGGATGGTTTCCGCTGGTTCGAGCGAATCACGCCGACCAGTTTCGAGCAATCGAGCATTCGCGCGGAGGCGGCCGCTTTCGCCGAGTTCGCAGCCGTAGCCGCGAAGCGCCATGGGCTCGACCTTCAGCGCGCAACCTTCCTCGGCTATTCGAACGGCGCCAATCTGGTTTCCACGCTGATGCTGCTCCATCCGGGCCTCGTCAGGCAGGCCGCGCTTCTCAGGGCGATGCCGGTACTCGACGACACCCCTGCGCCCGACCTTGCCGGAACGCGGGTGCTGATCATCGCCGGCGCGGCGGACCAGACCTACGGACCCTTCGCGCCCGCCCTGGTGACGCTGTTCAGCCAGCGCGGCGCCGAGGTCGATGCGCGCATCGTCGCCGCAGGTCACGAATTCGGCGACGCGGATGCAGCGATCGTGCCGCAGTGGCTTGCGGGGGCCACACCAGTCGCCTGACTGGAACGTCGCTCCTGGCAAGGAGCTTTGTCCAGTGTCTATCCCTGCCCCATCCTGTTCCAGGCATCCAGGCCCGCGATCTTGTAGGCTTCGGCCAGCGTCGGATAGTTGAAGGTGTTGTTGACGAAGAAGTCCACGGTACCGCCGAGATTGATCACCGCCTGGCCGATGTGGATGAGCTCGGTGGCGCCCTCGCCGACAATGTGGGCGCCGAGCAGCCGTCGCGTCTCGACCGAAAAGAGGAGCTTCAGGAAGCCTGAGTTGACGCCCATGATGTGGCCGCGCGAGGTTTCCCGGAAGCGTGCCACGCCGACCTCATAGGCGATCCCGCTCTCGCGCACCTGCTCCTCCGATTGGCCGACGGTGGAGATCTCCGGCACCGCATAGATGCCATAGGGAAAGGTTTCCGGCGGCGGCGGCAGGGTGACGCCGAAAGCGTGACAGGCGGCCACCCTGCCCTGCTCCATCGAGGTGGAGGCAAGGCTTGGGAAACCAATGACGTCGCCGGCGGCATAGATGTTCTGCGCGCTGGTCTGGAAGGTTTTCGGATCCACCTTGATACGGCCTCTCCCATCGGCTTCGATGCCGACCATCTCCAGGCCGAGGCTGGCGACGTTGCCGGTGCGGCCGGCGGCATAGAGCACGATCTCGGAGCGGATGGTGCGGCCGTCGGCCAGCGTCACCTCGGCATGATCCGGCTTCGAAGCGATTTCCTTGACCGTGCTGCCGAGGCGAATGGTCATGCCGCGGTCGCGCATCTGGTGGATGAAGTCGTCGACGATCTCGCGGTCGATGAAATCGAGGATCGTGTTGCGCGGCTCGACCAGCGTCACCGGCACGTCGAGCGCCGAGAAGATGGTCGCATACTCGACGCCGATGACGCCGGCGCCGATCACCGTCAGCGTGCGCGGCAGATGGTGGAGTTCCAGCATCTCGTCGCTGTCAAAGATGCGCTTCTTGTCGAAGGGCACGTCGCCCGGACGATGCGGCCTGGTGCCCACGGCGATCAGCGCGTTGGCGAAACCGACTTCGCTGTAGTCACCGTTGTCCGCCGTCAGGCTGACCCGGTTGGGGCCGAGGAATTTCACCGCGGCGCGCGCGCTCTTGACCGTATTGCGCATGAACTGGTGCTGCAACACCTCGACCTCATGGTCGAGCGTCTTGTGCAAGCGCTCGACAAGGTCGGTGACCGAGATGTCCTGCTTGACGCGGTAGCCACGCCCGTAGAAGCCGCGCTCGCGCCAGCCGGAGAGGTTGAGGACCGTCTCGCGCAGTGTTTTCGATGGGATGGTGCCGGTGTGCACCGAGACGCCACCGAGGCGGCGGCCCCTGTCGACCACCAGAACCGATTTGCCAAGTTTGGCCGACTGTACCGCGGCGCGGCGCCCCGAGGGACCGCTGCCTATCACGAGCATGTCGTAGTCCATTTCCCCACCTCTTTGTGCGCCGCAGCAGGCTAAACTGGGAAGAGCGTCATGTTCAACTGCCAACACGCCATTCGCCGGGGACTCGAGAGATTCCACCGCATACAACCAAAGCCGCTCAAAAGCTTAACCTCGCGGCAAGGGCTTGCGTGCAATGGTCTCATACGAGGGGACCGCCGGGGATCGACGACTTGACCATTCTGAAAAGCATCGCCCTGTCTGGCGAAGGAACGGGATTCCTCTCCGGGCCACGGGCGAGCGAAGTCTTGACGGACTTGCGCGAGGGCTTCTTCCGCTTTTTCGCGCTGGCTGTGATGTCGCTATTCGTTTATCGCGGCGTGTCCCAGCTCATCATCGACCCGGCTCGGCTCAACGTCCTGCTGTTGACGATTTCCGAAACCCTCACCCTCATCTGGCTGCTCCTCGCGCGCCGCCCGATCGTTCGCGACTGGAGCCCGTTCACCGTGGTCATTTCGGTGACGGCCACTTTCGGCGCCGGCCTCATCTCGTTCGAGCAAGGCGTCGCGATCATTCCGCTCGCGATCGCCGCACCGGTGCAGTTCCTGTCGCTGTGGATGTCCATCTGGGGAAAGATATCGCTCGGCCGCTCCTTCGCCATCCTGCCCGCCAACCGGGGCGTCGTGACCGACGGCGCCTACAGATTTGTCAGGCACCCGATTTACGCCGGCTACCTTATGGGACACGTCGTGTTCCTGCTGTCGAATTTCTCGATCTACAATTTCACCGTCTACGCCATCATCAGTCTGTTCCAGATTCACCGCATCCTGCGCGAAGAACGGCTTCTTGCCATAACGCCGGAGTATAGCGAGTATCTCAACAAGGTCCGCTACCGGCTCTTGCCGGGCGTCTTCTAATGCATGTCGCCCAAAAGTGTGCAGCGGTTTTGGGAAAACGACATGCATCAAAACAAGGACCTAAAGCGCGTCGCTTGAATCCGTTTCAGCGCGACGCGCTTTAGACCCCCGGGCCGGCCAAGCCCAAATCCGTTCCTTGAATTCAGCGCTGCCCTCACCATCTGAGATGGCGGGCATCGAATGCCCTTATGAGGAAAGGACATGAACACGCGCGTGCTTGACGGCGAGATCATCACAACGAGGTTCGAGGACACGCGCGCCTATCGCGGCGTGCGGACCAGGCGCGTCTTCGCCTTCATCCTCGACTATTTCATCGTTGCGCTGCTCACCATCCCCTTCGCGATACTGGTCGCCGTGCTTGGGCTTTTGACCTTCGGCCTGGGCTGGGCGCTGTTTTCCGTCCTGGTGCCGGCGGTTGCCATCCTCTACATCTGGAACACGCTGGGCAGCCGTGACCAGGCGACGACCGGTATGAAGATCATGGGCATCCGGCTCGACAAGCTCGACGGCACCCGCATCGACGGCCTGACCGCGGTCGTGCATTCGGTGCTGTTCTGGGCCGCCAACGTCATCCTGACGCCGCTGGTGCTGCTGGTCACGCTGTTTTCCGACCGCAAGCGCACGCTGCATGACCTGCTTCTCGGCACGGTCGTCACCCGCACCGACATCTGACGGTGCCTGCGGCCGCCATCGCCGCGCCGGTTGTGCTAGAATATGAACAGGCTAGGCCGGCCGCGGCCGCACAATCCTGTTGAATTTTTCGCCGGCCGGGCCAAAGGTAGAGCGATTCGCAGGAGCGTTTCCAAGATTAGATGACGCAGCATCCGACCCAGTCGCCGCAGTTCTTCCTGACCGCGCCGTCGCCATGCCCCTATCTGGAGGGCCAGTTCGAGCGCAAGGTGTTCACGCACCTTGTCGGCGACAAGGCGCCCGAGATGAACGACCTCTTGACCCAAGGCGGCTTCAGGCGCTCCCAAAACATTGCCTACAGGCCCGCCTGCGAATCCTGCCGCGCCTGCGTGTCGGTGCGCATCCTTGCGCAGGAGTTCACCACCAGCCGCAACATGCGCCGCGTCATCCAGCGCAATGCCGATCTGATCGGCGCCATGCACGACGCGCAGCCCTCGACCGAGCAATATTCCCTGTTCCGCGCCTATCTCGACGCCCGGCACCGGCGCGGCGGGATGTCCGACATGACGGTGCTCGACTATGCCATGATGGTCGAGGACACGCATGTCGACACCAAGATCATCGAATACCGGCGCCGCGGCCCCGACACCTTCATCACCGGCAAGGGCCAGGGCGAGCTGATCGCCGTGGCGCTGACCGACAAGATGGCCGACGGCCTGTCGATGGTCTATTCCTACTTCAATCCCGATTTCGAGGATCGCTCGCTCGGCACCTTCATGATCCTCGACCACATCGCCCGCGCCAAGGCGATGGGACTGCCCCACGTCTATCTCGGCTACTGGGTCAACGGCTCGCGCAAGATGAGCTATAAGATGCGTTTCATGCCGCAGGAGCATCTCGGCCCGAAGGGCTGGGAACGCTACGACCACGAAGCGGTCAGTCGCTGACCATTTTTTCCAAAGCCCGACCTTAAACTGTTTCAAGAGCCAGGAAGCTGGTGTTTCCGCCGCTCGCTGTAAGCGTGCGCCATCAAGCCAGCCGTCTGCAAATCATTGCGAGACTTATCATGTCTTCCCACCACGACCACCAGAAGGGCCTGCTGATCACTGCCATCGGCGGATTGACGCTTACCGTCGACATTCCACTGATCCGGTTGGCCGACGGCAGCCCCTGGACCATCATGATGCTGCGCACCGGCACGACACTCATTGCCGCCTTGATAATCTGGGCCGTCTGGCGTGCGTTGCGCGCCAATGCGCCGCAACTCATTCCCGGCTGGTCGGGACTTGCCGTGGCCTTTTGCTACGGCCTGACCGGGATAACCTTCGTCACCGCCGTCTACCACACCTCGACAGCCGACCTGGTGTTCATCCTCGCCTTCAACACCGTGTTCGCGGCGCTGCTATCGTGGCTTTTTCTCAAGGAAAGACCCCGGCTCGGAACTGTGGTCGCGATGCTGGCGATGATCCTGGGCGTGCTGATCATCGTCGGCGGCTCGGTCGGCACGGGTCATCTGTTCGGCGATTTCATGGCGCTCTGCTCGGCTTTCTTCGTCGCCTTGGCCATCACCATCTCGCGCGCCAGCGGCAAGGACATGGGCTTCACGGCGCTCGTCGGCGTCATCCTGCCTCTGGCGGTCGCCTTGTTCATGGTCTCGGGCGAAGGGTTTCACGTCAACCAGCCATGGTGGATCATCTTCAACGGCGCCGTGATCATGCCGATCTCGTTCTTCTGCCTCGCCAATGGACCGAAATACATCTCGGGGCCGGAGGTGGCGATGTTCTATCTGCTCGAGACCGTGCTGGCGCCGATCTGGGTCTGGCTGGTCTTTGCCGAGACGCCGACGCGCAACAGCCTGATCGGTGGCACGATCCTGATCGTGACGCTGGCGGCGCATTCGCTGTGGCAGTTGCAGGAGGGCCGCAAGCGCCGCGCGGCGCTTGCCGTCGTTCACCCGGCCTGAATTTTCCTGACCTCGGGTGCCTCCTCGTCGATGGCAGGCGCCTGTTCATCCATCATCTCGACCTCGCGCAGCCATTCGCGCCAGATGGCGACAAGCAGCGCCATCAGCACCGGACCGATGAAGAGGCCGAGGAAGCCCATCGTCTTGACGCCGCCGATCAGCCCGAAAAAGGTGGGCAGGAACGGCAGCTTGATCGGCCCGCCGACAAGCTTCGGGCGCAGCGTCTTGTCGACGATGAACAGCTCGACCGCGCCCCAGGTGAACAACGCCATGCCGGCAAACAGCTTGCCGCTGGCGGCGAGATAGATCGACACCAGCGTGAAAGAGAGCGGCGCGCCGCCGGGGATGAGCGCCATGATGCCGGTGAGCGCGCCGAGCGTCACCGGCGACGGCACGCCGGCCAGCCAGTAGGCGACGCCCAGCACCAGGCCTTCGCCGATGGCGATGACGGTCATGCCGGTGACGGTGGATGAGATGGTGGCCGGCACGACGCGCTGGGAGCGGATTTCGCGCGTCGGCAGGATGCGCTCGCCGAGACGATCGACCTGCGCGGCGAAAGCCTCGCCGTCGCGATAGGCGAAAAACAGCGCGATCAGCATGAACAGCAGCGTCAGCAGCAGGCCGAAGGCGCTGCCGCCGGCGGCCAGCGCGCCACGGTAGATGGTGCCGATGTTGGAGCCGCTGACCATCTGGATCAGTTCGCCGATGCCGCCGGGATGACCGAGATTGGCCGTCCACTGCTGGTTCAGCCACTCGCCGATGACGGGCATCGTGGCGATCCATTGCGGCGTGGCGGAACCGTGGCGGTTGGTCTCGATCGCCCATACCACCCATTCGCGCAGCTCGTTGATGGCATAGGTGCCGGCAAGCGCGATCGGCACCACCAGGAAAGTCAGGATGAACAGAATCGCAAGGGTCGCGGCGATGGTGCGGTTGCCGCCGACCGCGGCAAGCAGCCGGCGGTAGAGCGGCCAGCTCGCGAAGGCGATGACGAGGGCCGCCAGAACCGGAAACAGGAAGCCGTGGAAGAAATAGACGCCGGCGGCGGCGATCAGCACCAGGAGCCAGCGCGCCGCCGACAGCGGCGGGATGACGGCCGCCCTCAGCGGCGTCGACAGGCCGAACAGGCGCTGCCCCGGTTTCTGGATTTCAGCCCGCTTCAACCCGGCGTTTCTCCCCATGGTTCGATGGATGCTTATGCGCCATGATAGTGCAGCAATCGTGACGATAGTCCAAATGTCTAGGAATCTCCCCCCTCGAGGGGGAGATGGCCGGCAGGCCAGAGGGGGTCGCCGCGCGTGGAACGGCAACGCCTTTCGCGACCAGGAGAACGCTGGCGCTCTACGTTAGACGACTCCCTCTGTCGCCTTAGGCGACATCTCCCCCTCAAGGGGGGAGATTAGCGCCGCGCTACCCGAACTTGCCCGTCCTCGGGAAACCCTTCGGCACCATGCGGCCGGCGGCGGCGCGGGCGCCGATCCATTCGGCCAGTTCCTCGCGCGACTTGGTAAAGGTGCGATCGGCGGAGTCCTGCCAGGTCAGTCCCGCTGCAATCGTGAAGGTCTTCAGGTCCAGCACGCCGCCGTCCTTGTATTTCTGCAGGCGCACGCCCTTGCCGCGCGCCATCTCGGGAATCTCGGCGAGCGGGAAGATCAGCATCTTGCGGTTCTCGCCGACGATGGCGAGATGGTCGCCGGCGACCGGGACGCAGCGCTTGGCCTCGTCCGGCGCCTTGACGTTCATCACCTGCTTGCCCTTGCGCGTGTTGGCGACGACCTCTTCCTCGGAAACGACGAAGCCGTTGGCATCGTATGAGACCAGGAGCAGCTTGCGCTTGGGATCATGCACGAAGGCGGTGACGATGTCCTGGTCGTTCTCCATGTCGACGATGATGCGGATCGGCTCGCCATGGCCGCGCCCGCCCGGCAGCCGGTCGGCGCCGATGGTGTAGAACTTGCCGCCGGTGGTGAAGACCAGGATCTTGTCCGTGGTCTGGGCATGGAAGGCGAGCTTCAGGCTATCGCCTTCCTTGAAGGCAAGCTGCGAATGGTCGGTCAGATGACCTTTCATCGCGCGCAGCCAGCCTTTTTCGGAGACGACAACTGTCACGGGTTCGCGCTCGATCATCGCATGCGCGATGTCGGTCAGATCATGCTCGGGCGCGTCGGCGAACTGGGTACGGCGCCTGCCGATCTCGGTCTCGGGTCCGAACTTCTTGCGGATCTCGGCGACCTGCCATTTGATCGTCGCCCATTGCTTGGCGTCGGATGCCAGCAAGGCCTCGATCTGCTTCTTCTCCTCGGTCAGGCCATCATATTCCTTGCGGATCTCGATCTCCTCGAGCTTGCGCAGGGCGCGCAACCGCATGTTGAGGATGGCTTCGGCCTGGTTGTCGGTGAGCGCCCAGCGGGCCATCATCACCTGCTTGGGCTCATCCTCCTCACGGATGATCCTGATCACCTCGTCGATGTTGAGATAGGCGATCAGGTAGCCGGCGAGGATTTCCAGGCGCTTCTCGATCTCGCCCAGCCGATATTTCGAGCGGCGGACAAGCACGTCGCGGCGGTGGTCCAACCATTCTTTCAGCACGCCCTTCAGCGACAGGACGTTGGGCACCTTGCCGCGCGACAGCACATTCATGTTGAGCGGGAAGCGGCTTTCGAGCTCGGTGAGCTTGAACAGCGATTCCATCAGGATGCCTGGATCGACGGTGCGGCTCTTCGGCACCAGCACGATGCGGATGTCCTCGGCGCTCTCGTCGCGAATGTCTTCGAGCAGCGGCAGCTTGCGCGCCATCAACAGCTCGGCGATCTTCTCGATCAGCCTGGCCTTCTGGACGCCGTAGGGGATCTCGGTGACGACGATGCTCCAGGTGCCCCTGCCCTGGTCCTCCTGGCCCCATTTGGAGCGCACGCGGAAACCGCCGCGGCCCGTCTCATAGGCTTCGAGGATCGAGGCGCGGCTGTCGACGATGATGCCGCCGGTCGGGAAATCCGGCCCCTGGACGAAATCCATCAGCTTCGCCACGGGCGCGTCCGGATGCTCGATCAGGTGCAGCGCGGCATCGCAAAGTTCGGCGGCGTTGTGCGGCGGGATCGAGGTCGCCATGCCGACGGCAATGCCGGACGAGCCGTTGGCGAGCAGGTTCGGGAAGGCGCCCGGGAGCACGACCGGCTCCTCGTCCTCCTCATTGTAGGTCGGCCGGTAGTCGACGGCGTCCTCGGTGATGCCGGCGAGCAGCTCGGTCGCCACCTCCGTCATGCGCGCTTCGGTGTAGCGCATGGCCGCGGCGTTATCGCCGTCGATGTTGCCGAAATTGCCCTGCCCGTCGACCAGCGGGTAGCGCATCGAGAATTCTTGCGCGAGGCGCACCAAAGCGTCGTAGATCGACTGGTCGCCATGCGGATGGAACTTACCCATCACCTCGCCGACGATGCGGGCGCATTTGGCAAAGCCCTGGTCAGGGTTGAGCCGCAAGAGCCGCATGGCATGCATGATGCGGCGATGGACCGGCTTCAGTCCGTCGCGCACATCCGGCAATGCCCGGTGCATGATGGTCGACAGCGCATAGGCGAGGTAGCGCTTTTCGAGCGCTTCCTTCAGATCGACCGGTTCGATATTGTCGCCGCCGCCATTGTCCTGCGGCGGCAAATGCCTTTTTCCCATGGATTTGGACTAGCCGAGCGGGTGATTCGCGGCAAGCGTCGGGTTGGAATCCGGCGGATTCGTCGCGCGCAATGTGGGCACGCAAGGACGACGCCGGCGATGTGAGGGATTTCACGGAAGCGGCGAGGCGAACATTCCAATTTGGCGCCCATCTGCAACAGGCTTCGGCTGCAAGTGGGGCGCCGGCCAACATCAATCTGTTACATGCGCCCTCTATCTGGGCAGGCAATGCGCTGGCTGAGGAGAGCCGCGGTCTTCATGACTAATTCACCGCATCATGCAAAGCGTGCCGGCCCGCCTTTGCTTTTCATCGCCGTTTTCGACAAATGGGCCGGGAAGCGCCTTTTTCCCGTCCCGTTCGTCACGGAATGGTGATGGGGCAGGAACTCAAAACACTTTTCAGGACAGGGAACTCGCCAATGACAATCCAACGCTCAATGCTCAAGAAACTGGCTTTTTCAACCTTTCTGCTGACCCTGCCGCTCAATGCCGCCTCCGCCGCCGATCCGGCCGTGGCCGAGCGCGTCAAGGCGACGCTTGCCGCCCAGGGCGTCGACATTTCCTGGACCGGGGTTTCGGGTGACGATTCGAATGTCGTTTTGCAGGGCGTCTCCATCAAACCGGCCGCCGAGAAGGAGGCGCTGCCGATCGGCGACGTGAAGCTGGAGGGCGTCAGCGAGGCCAATGGCGGCTTCGACATCGCCACCGTCTCGACCTCGGCCTTCGAGCACAGCAAGGACGGCGTGACGCTCAATCTCAGCCCCTTCGTCATCCACGACATGAAAGTGCCGGCCGAAGGCAGCACCGATCCGCTCGGTTCGATGATGATGTACAAGTCGGCCGAGCTCTCCAGCATGACGGTCAAGGTCGGCGACAAGACGGCTTTCTCGATGGACGGGCTTGCCGTCCAGATAACCCCGCCGGCCGACGGCAAGGCGATGGACTTCACCGCCAACACGGAGAAGTTCAACGCCGACCTGACGCTGGTCGACGACCCGAAATCGAAGGAGGCGATCGACGCGCTCGGCTACCAGAACATCTCCGGCAACATCTCGATGGCCGGCACCTGGCAGCCCTCCGACGGCAAGATGGAGCTGTCGAAATATGACATCTCGGTCGACAACGCCGGTACGCTCGGCATGACCTTCGATCTCGGCGGCTACACGGTCGACTTCATCAAGTCGATGCAGGCTATGCAGAAGCAGCTCGCCGCACAGCCCGAAGGCGCCGACAATTCCGCACAGGGCATGGCCATGCTCGGCCTCCTGCAACAGCTTTCCTTCAACGGCGCCTCGGTGCGCTTCGACGACGATTCGCTGACCGGCAAAGTGCTCGACTATGTCGGCAAGCAGCAGGGCATGTCGGCCAAGGACGTCGCCAACCAGGCCAAGGCGATCGTGCCGTTCGGCATGGCGCAGCTCAACAATCCCGAACTGACGGCAGAGGTCTCGGCCGCGGTCAACAAGTTCCTCGACGATCCGAAGAGCCTCGAGATCTCGGCCGAGCCGCCGTCGTCGGTGCCGTTCGCGCTGATCATGGCCGGCGCCATGTCCAACCCGCTCGACCTGCCCAAGACGCTCGGCGTCAAGGTCAAGGCGAACGAGGACTGATCGAGCGGAACGCTCAAACAAAGAGCCCGGCAGCGATGCCGGGCTTTTTTTGTTGAGATCGATTCTCGAAACAAGAGGAACCGCTTGGGCGCGATTCCTAACCTTCTTTCTTCGCCACTGCGACCCGCAGCGACAGCTCGCGAAGCTGCTGCGGAGTGGCTTCCGAGGGCGCGTTCATCAACAGGTCGTAGGCCTGCTGGTTCATCGGGAACATGGTGACCTCGCGCAGGTTCTTGGCGCCGACGAGCAGCATGACGATGCGGTCGATGCCGGCCGCCATGCCGCCATGCGGCGGCGCGCCATACTGGAAGGCGCGGTAGAGGCCGCCGAAACGCTCCTCGACCGTCTGGCGATCGAGCCCGACCATCTCGAAGGCCTTGACCATGGTTTCCGGCAGGTGGTTGCGGATGCCGCCGGAAGCGATCTCGAAGCCGTTGCAGACCATATCGT
>NZ_RZSC01000229.1:2951-8266 GCF_003998155.1 Mesorhizobium sp. M1E.F.Ca.ET.063.01.1.1 | reverse complement strand
GTTCGACGGCGTCATCGACCGGGTGCCGGTCGAGCTTGGCAGCTCGGTCATGCAGGGCGGCGAGGTGGCCACCATCCTGAAGCTCGATCCGGTGATCGCGCGCGGCGAGATCAGCGAACGCGACCTGCGCTACATCAAGATCGGCGACGAGGCCAATGTGCGCCTGGTCAACGACCAGAAGGTCACCGGCACGGTGCGCTATATCAGCCGCGATGCCTCATCGCAGACCCGCACCTTCCGTGTCGAGGTGGCGATCCCCAACGGGGATGGCTCGATCCCCGCCGGCATGACGGCCGAGATCGCGCTCAGCGCCGAGCCGACCGACGCGGTGCTGCTGCCGCGCTCGGTAGTCACTCTGGGCGACAAGGGCGACCTCGGCATCCGCGCCGTCGGCAAGGACGACAAGGTGGCGTTCTTCCCGATCGACCTCGTCGACGACACCCCGACGGGACTGGTGCTCGGCGGCATTCCGCAGGACGCGCGCATCATCGTTGCCGGCCAGGAGCTGGTGAAGGAAGGCGATCTGGTGAAGCCCGTCGAGGCCGACCAGGCGACCATCAACAAGCTGATCAGCGAAGCTGCCGCCGGCACGCAGTAGCGCGACCGCCAGGCGCGCCGGGCTTGTCCCGGCGCCGCCGGTCAACGTCGCCGCTCACATGGAAACAGCAGGCATAGGTCATGGATATCGTCAGACTCGCCATCCACAACGCCCGCCTCACAATATCGGCGCTGATGTTCCTGCTTGCCGCCGGCTGGGTCGCCTATCAGTCGACGCCGAAGGAAGCGGAACCCGACGTTCCGATTCCGATGATGTATGTCAGCCTGATCTATCAGGGCATCTCGCCGGAGGACTCCGAACGCCTGCTGCTGAGGCCGATGGAGAGCAAGCTCAAGAGCCTCAAGGGGCTGAAGGAGATGCGCTCGGCCGCCTTCCAGGGCGGCGGCTATGTGCTGGTCGAATTCCAGCCGCAGACCGATCTGGCGACGGCGCTGCAGGATACGCGCAGCAAGGTGCAGGATGCCAAGGCCGACCTGCCGCAGGCGGCCGAGGAGCCGACGGTCAACGAAGTCAACGTCTCGGAATTCCCGGTTCTCGTCGTGACACTTTCCGGCGACGTGCCGGAGCGCGTGCTGACGGCCGCGGCGCGTGAATTGCGCGACCGCATCGAGGAAGTGCCGGGCGTGCTGGAAGGTTCGCTGCAGGGCGCGCGCGACGATTTGGTCGAAGTCGTCGTCGACCCGGTCAAGCTCTCCTCCTACGGGCTGCAACTCGACCAGGTGATGCAGGGCGTCGGCGCCTCCAACAGCCTGGTCGCGGCCGGCAACCTCGAAGGATCCGAAGGCAAATACGCGGTCAAGGTGCCGTCGCTGATCGAGACGCCCGAGGATGTCGCCAACCTGCCGGTCGTCGCCACGCCGAACGCTGTGGTGCAGGCCAAGGATATCGCCACCATCCGCTCGACCTTCAAGGACGCCGAGACGGTGACCCGCCTCGACGGCAAGCCGGCGATCGCCATCGAGGTGAAGAAGCGCATCGGCGCCAACCTGATCGACACGCTGAACCATGTCAGGGAGGTGTCGGACAATTTCATCAAGACAATGCCCGAGGGCATGCACGTCACCTACACGCAGGACAAGTCGGTCTTCGTCAACCAGCTGCTCGGCGACCTGCAGAACCATGTGATGATCGCGGTCATCCTGGTGTTCATCGTCATCCTCTATGCGCTATCGGGGCGGGCCTCCCTGCTGATCGGCCTCGCCATCCCCTCCTCGTTCCTGATCGGCATCCTGCTGCTGGCGATGATGGGCTACACGATCAACATGATCGTGCTGTTCAGCCTCATCCTGGCGGTCGGCATGCTGGTGGACGATGCCATCATCGTCACCGAATTCGCGGAACGGCGCATGACCGAAGGCATGCCGAAGGCGGACGCCTTCGCGCTTGCAGCCAAGCGCATGGCCGGCCCGGTGATCGCGGCGACGATGACGCGCATCGCCGCCTTCTCGCCGCTACTCTTCTGGCCCGGCATCATCGGCGACTTCATGAAGTACATGCCGATCACGCTGATCGTGACGCTGTCTGCCTCGATGCTCTATGCGCTGGTCTTCGCGCCGACGCTCGGCGCCATCTTCGCCAAGGCGCCGGCGCATCATGAGGAGAGCAATCGCGACGGCTGGTACATGGCGCTGGTCAAGCAGGCGGTGCGCTTCCCGATCACCGTCATCCTGCTCACCGTCGGCCTGCTGGTCGGCGTCGGCTTCGCCTATTCGAAATACGGCGCCGGCGTCGAGTTCTTCCCCAATGTCGAGCCGGATTACGGCCTGCTCTACGTGCATGCCCGCGGCAACCTTTCGCTGGCCGAAATGGACGCCGCCACCAGGACCGCCGAAAGCCGGCTGCTCGGCTGGCCGGGGGTGAAATCGGTCTATACGCGCGTCGGCAAGACGCAAGGCGGCGGCCAGGACATTCCGGAAGATGTCGTCGGCGTCATCCAGTACGAATTCGTCGACTGGCGCCAGCGCAAGTCCGCCAACCAGATCCTCAACGATCTGCGCGGCGTCATGGCCGGCATTCCGGGCGTCGATGTCGAGGTGCGCGTGCCCGAAGCCGGTCCGCCGACCGGCAAGCCGGTCCAGATCAGGCTTTCGGCCGCGGATCCTGCCGGGCTCGACGACAAGGCGCGCGCCGTCGCCGCGCGCATCGCCAAGATACCCAACGTCATCGATGTTTCGGACGGCCTGCCGCCGCCCGGCGTCGACTGGGCGCTCGATGTCGATCGCGCCAAGGCGGCGCAGTACGGCATCAGCCCGACCTCCGTGGGCACGGTGGTGCAACTGGTGACGAATGGCCTCAAGCTGTCGGAATACCGGCCGGCCGGCGCCGACGACGCGGTCGATATCCGGCTGCGCCTGCCGGAGGACCGGCGCACGCTGTCGACGCTGGACGAGCTTCGGGTGCAGACCTCGCAAGGATCGGTGCCGATCTCGAATTTCGTCGTCAGGAAGCCCGAGCCGACGGTCGGCATCCTCAACCGCATCGACGGCGCGCGAACCGTGGTAGTGCAGGCCAATGTCAGCGCCGGCGCGCAGGTGGCGGCGGTGCAGCAGGAGGTTACCAAGGCCGTCGCCGACATGGATCTCGGCAGCGGTATCCGCTGGAAGCTCGCCGGCTCCAACGAGGACAGCGCGGAAGCCAGCGCCTTCCTCAGCAAGGCCTTCGGCGCGGCGATCTTCCTGATCTTCCTGGTGCTGCTTGCGCAGTTCAACAAGTTCACCAGCGTATGGCTCGTGCTGTCCTGCGTGGTCATGGCGACGATCGGCGTGTTCCTCGGGTTGCTTCTGACAGGCGAGGCGTTCGGCATCGTCATGTCGGGCATCGGCGTCATCGCGCTCGCCGGCGTGGTGGTGAACAACAACATCGTTCTCATCGACACCTATGACCGGCTGCGCGAGGAAGGCTGGGACAAGATGGACGCGGTGCTGCAGACCTGCCGCGAGCGCGCGCGGCCGGTGGTGCTGACGGCGGTTTCGGCCATCCTCGGCGTGCTGCCGATCGCCTTCGGCCTCGGCCTCGAAATCTTCCATCACGAGACGACGATCAACGCGCCGTCGACGCAATGGTGGATTTCGCTGTCCTCGGCGATCGTGTTCGGCCTGTCCTTCGCCACCTTGCTCACGCTGGTGGTGACGCCTTCGATGCTGATGGTGTTCACCCGCGCCAAGGTGAAGCCCGGCGCGCGGCGCGGCTGGTTCAGCGGCCTGTTCCGCCTCGGCAAGGGCAAGGTCGTGACCGACGAACCGGCCAAGGAAGCCAACGCCGAGCCGGACGTCGCCTTCCCGAAAGCCGCGGAATAGCGGGATTTCGAAGCCCGAATGCGAAGAGCCGTCCGGGAACAACCGGGCGGCTTTTTGCATTGTTCCCTTGAAGTTCAACCAGACGGCGAGGGCTTTTCATGACGATCGGTACACTTCTTGTAATAATCCTGATCCTGATCCTGATCGGCGCAGTGCCTGCTTGGCCGCATTCGCGGGCCTGGGGCTACGGCCCATCGGGGATCGTCGGCGTCATCCTGGTCATTCTGCTGATCATGTTGCTGTTGGGCCGGGTCTGATCGATTTGCGGCCGGGCTTCAGAGCCCGGCCGTTTCATTTCCAGGACGCTCCTTGCCTTGATCAGGCGGCCTCGCGCGAGGGCGCGACGGCGATGCCGATATCCTGGATGGCTTCCGCCACCGCCCGGTCGAGCGGCGTGTGCGGGATTTCGCCGATGATTTCTTCGAGCCGCGTCGAGGTCAGCCGGTGCGCCTCGAAGCGCAGATAGGACATCGACACGATCTCGCGCCACATGGCCACGAACGGACTGCCGGCGCGCAGCACCCACCAGGGCATGAAAGAGAGCTTGAGCTTGCGTCCCAGCGCCTTTTCGGCCGCAGCCTTGATGTCGAGGTCGGTGACGGCGTGGCCCGGGAAGTTGATGGCTTCGTAGGAGCCGAGCTTGTCGAGGTTGCGCGCCAGTCCGACAAAGGCGACCGCAAAGTCCGGCAGATAGGCCCATTCGTGCACGAGGTCGGCCGGGCCGGGCGCGGTGTAGACGCCCTTCTCCATCTTGGCGGCGACGACGAGGTCGAACCAGGAACCGGTGCCGGTGCCGCCGAAGAAGTCGCCGGCCCGCAGGACAATGGTGCGCACGCGGCCGGCATCGGCCTCGCGGCGGAACAGATCTTCCATGGCGCAGCGGATACGGCCCTTCTCGGTGGTCGGATGGAACGGCGTCTCCTCCGTGACCACCTGCGGCATCGGCGAGCCGTAATTGTAGACGGTACCGGGGAAGAGGTGCAGCGCGCCATTCGCGCGGCAGGCGGCCATGACGTTCTCGGCCATCGGCAGGCATTTGCCCCAGTCGGTGTAGATCGGGTTGAGGCCGTTGAAGATGATGTCGACGCCTTGCGTTGCCCGGATCAGGGACTCGCGGTCGAAAGCATCGCCGGCGACAGCGGTTGCGCCCTTGATCTCGGCCGGCACCTTGCCGGTGCGGGTGACGGCGCGGACGTCGAAACCGGCGTCGATGAAGGCCTTGCCAACCACGCGGCCGAGCCGGCCATTGGCGCCCAGAATTGCGATCTTGGTCATTGTTTGTCTCCGTTGCTTGCGTTTTGCCCGCCTAATCTGGACACTCCGGAAACGAATGGAAATTGACTGAATCTGGCGATCTGATATTCAAAAATGAATGAATGAATTCGACTGGAACCTGATCAAGAGCTTCGTGGCGGTCGCCGAGACCGGCAGCCTTTCGGCGGCCGCGCGCAGCCTTGAAG
>NZ_RZSC01000229.1:0-2941 GCF_003998155.1 Mesorhizobium sp. M1E.F.Ca.ET.063.01.1.1 | reverse complement strand
CAGCCGACGCTCGGCCGCCACATCGGCGAATTGGAGCAGGCGCTCGGCGTCACGCTGTTCCGGCGCGGGCGGCGCGGCTACGAGCTGACGGAAGCCGGCAGCGTGCTCTATGAGCGCGGCCGGGCGGTCAGCGAGCAGGCCAATGCCTTCTCGCTGCTGGCGCTGGGATCGGTCGAGGCGATCGAAGGCACGGTGCGGATTGCCGCCTCGGAGGTGGTCGCGGCCTATGTGCTGCCGCGGTTGACGGCGCGCCTTGGCGAGGAGGAGCCGGGCATCGAGGTCGAGATCGTCGCCTCCAACCAGGTCGAGAACCTGCTGCGCCGCGATGCCGACATCGCCATCCGCATGGTCAGGCCGGCGCAGAACGAATTGGTGGCGCGCAAGGTCACCGACATTCGGCTCTGCCTGTGTGCAGCCCAATCCTATCTCGAGCGACACGGCCGGCCGGAAAAACCAGCAGACCTCGCCGATCATGCCCTGGTGGGGTTCGACCGCAGCGACGAGATCATTCGCGGCTTCGCCGCCTTCGGCGTTCCGGTCGGCCGCAGCCACTTCCGCTTCAGGACCGACAACCAGATCGTGCTCTGGGAGGCGGTGCGGACGGGCAATGGCATCGGCCTTGGCCAGAAGCCGCTGGCAGACCGCGACCCGGATGTGGAGACGCTGTTGCCGGAGGTTCCCTTGCCCGTGTTGCCGGTGTGGCTCGCCATGCACCGCGACGTGCGCACCAGCATGCGCATCCGCCGCGTGGCGGATTTCCTGCATGAGGAGCTGAAGCGCTATTCGGCCGGCGCTGGAGCGGGGGCGAACTCGGCCCGGTGAGCGAGGCTCGCCATCAACAGCACGACGACCAGCAGGCCGGAGAGCGCGACGAAGATCGGGCCGAAGCTCGATCGCTCGGCGACGAAGCCGATCGCCGACGGCGCCACCAGAATGCCCGAATAGCCCATGGTGGTGACGACGCTCATGCCGGTGCCGGAGGACATGCCTTCCTGGTTGCCGCCGGCCGAAAACAGGATCGGCACCATGTTGGCGATGCCGAAGCCGCAGAAGGCGAAAGCGGCAATGGCAAGATAAGGCGAGGGCGAGAGGCCCCCCACCAGCATGCCGGCGGCGGCGACAAGGGCCGAGCCGCGCAGCGTCGCCACGGCGCCGAAGCGGTTGCGCACGCCGTCGCCCAGGAAGCGCATCAGCGCCATGACGCCGGAGAAAGCGGCGTAGGCTAGACCTGCAATCGCAAGATCGGCGCCGAGCTCCTGATGGAGGTAGAGCGCCGCCCAGTCGAGCACCGCACCCTCGGAGACCATGGTGAGCAGCGCCATCAGCCCGACCAGATAGACGATTGGGTGGCGCGGCAGCGCGAATTTCTGGTGCTCGGCGACCCGAGGCCTGTCCTCGGCGACGAGGTAACGAATGGCAAGGGCGATGATGGCGAAGGCGATCACGGTCACCACGATGGCGTGGGCGAGATGGCCGTAATTCTGGATGGAGTAGCCGCCGAGCGCGCCGCCGGCGAAGCCGCCCAGGCTCCAGAAGCCATGCGAGGACGACATGATCGCGCGGGAAAGCCGGCGCTCGACGATAACGGCGTTGGAGTTCATGGCGACGTCCATGCCGCCGATCGAGCCGCCGAAGACAAGCATGGCGATTGCCGCCAGCGGCACGTTGGGCGCCAGCGCCACGACCAGCAGGCCGAAGCTGCCGCAGAGGCCGAACCAGCGCAGCACTGTGCGCGAGCCGTGCCTGGAAATGAGATGGCCGCACCAGGTCATCGCCATGACCGCGCCGACGCCGAACAAAAGAATCAGCAGACCGAGCGTGAATTTCGAAATGTCCAGACGGGTGAGGAACACCGGGATCTGCGGCGCCCAACTGCCGGTGAGGAAGCCATTGGCAAGGAAAATCCCGGCAACTGCCCAGCGGCCGCGCGTCGCGGATTGCATTGTGGTTTGCAGGCTCATGCTCTGAAATCCGGTGCGCCGCCCGATTTTTGCGGCAAATTAGATCGATTCAATCTTCAGTCAAGCGCTGCCGGCCGAAAGCGCTTGGGCCAAGCGCGTCGGCAATCCGGCGCTTCCCGCCCGCACCGGAACGCGGCACAGTCGCGGTGTCCATTCCCAAGACATCACAGGACCGCCGCATGACCGCTCTGTTTCCCGCCGAACTCGCCTGGTACGCCACCGGCCGCTTCTATCGCGCCAAGGATGGCGCAGTGGCCGACTACGGATATTTCCTGCATCTGCCTTTCCCCGACGTGCCGCTGTTCGACGGCAAGCGCGCCGAGACGGCAGCGCATTTCACTTTCGCCGCAAGGCCGTTCAAGGCACCGGGGATCGACAACGGCGCGCTGTCGCTCGGGCTCGATCCGGTGGGAGAGTTCTCGCTCTATCTGCAGCGCCGGCCGATGGGGACCTTCGACGATCCAGCTTCGTTCGAGCAAGGCGAATGCATCGCCACCTTCCGCCGCACCAGCCTGGTGGCGGGCACGACGGTCGCGGTCTCCGCCGGCACGACGATGGTGCAACTGATCGGCACCAACGTGTTCTCCGCGCGCCTGCTCGCCAGCACTGCGTTTGAGTTCGGCGGCGGCCGCCATGATCTGGCGAGCCATCTCGGCGAGGGCGTCACCCAGTTCGGCACCTCCGCGGCAACGCCGATCGTGCCGCCGCCGGCCGGTTATGATCTGGTGCTGCCGTTCACGGGGTCGGCCATAGCGTTGGGCCGAGCCGGTTAGGGGCCTCAACGCAGGATCGAGGGCTCCGCTAGAGCAGTTCACCGTTTCATGGAAACGGCGACCCGCTCTATCTCTTTGTTTTGACGCAATTCCGGACGGAAAACCGCTCACACTTTTCCTGGAATTGCTCTAGGAGCAGTTGACCGTTTCACGGAAACGGCGACCCGCTCTATCTCTTTGTTTTGACGCAATTCCGGACGGAAAACC
>NZ_RZSC01000228.1:0-8268 GCF_003998155.1 Mesorhizobium sp. M1E.F.Ca.ET.063.01.1.1 | reverse complement strand
TCCATTTTCAGCGCGACGCGCTTTAGCGGTTGGCGTCGTTGGCTGTCGGCAATCGCGGCCGCAGCCCTACATCTTGTCCGGTCCCGGGTCGCCACCGGCGGCCGTGATTGCGAGCCGGCCCAGATAGTGCGTCCAGCCCTTCTCATGGCTGTCGCAAATCTCTCGGTCGGCAAGGCCGCTGTGGGTGAGCTTGACCCGTGTTCCGCCCGACTCCTCGACGAGATCGATTTCAACAAGGCTCGAACCGGGCGGTGTCCGGCCATTGCCCTCCCAGCCGAAGCTGTAGGCAAGGCGGTGGACGGGTACGACCTCGGTGAATTGGCCGCGTGCCGTGGCTCTTCCTGCCAAATTCAGCAAGTAAAGACCGCCGGGGGTGGGCTCTGCCGTTGCCTCCGTTCCCATCCAGCGCACGATCTTGTCGGGATCTGTCAGGAAGGCGAAGACCGTCGCCGGCGGCGCCGCGATCTGCACCTCGCGACGAACGATCAAGGGTTCAGCCATCGAAAATCTCCCGGGTGCGCGCGCGGCAACTTGGCTCGCCCGACAGGCGGTGCCGGACCAGCGTTTTCGATTCGAAGCTAAATCGCCCTTTCGTTCAACAAAAATCTCCTTGGGTCGATTCGCGCTGGTGACAGCGACGGAACACCGACGCATGATCGTGTCGATGCGGCTTTCTTCAACTCTCGCCTGGCTGGTCGACAGCGCCGGCGGCGCCGTCCAACCGGATGATTTTCTGGCTACGCTCGGCGCGCGGCTGGTTGACGATGGGCTGCCGCTCGCCGGTGGGGCCCTGACGCTCGCCGCGCCGCATCCGATCATAACGCGCCGCGCCTGGCTGTGGCGTGCCGAGACAGGCGTCGTCATGGAGGCGCTGGGTTTTGGCGCCGGCGCGATGCCTGGTGCCGGGGAGGGCGATCTCGGACGCGAATGGCTGGCGGGACTGGGAACCGGTGTTGTGCACGATTACACGGTTGGGCCCGAACGTGAGGATGCGCAATCCGAGAATCCAAAACTGAATTGGGTCGCAACCCGTCCTCTCGCGGAGCACGAATCGAACACACTGGACCAGGTGGCGCGCTTCGCCGCCGCGCCACTTGCCGCTCTCGCCGCCAAGTCGGCACTGTCGGCCCTGCTTCAGGCCTATCTCGGGCAGCGCAGCGCGGCGCAGGTGTTGGCCGGCCGTTCTCGGCGCGAGGTTGGTGAGACGATCCGCGCCGTCCTGCTCTACAGCGATTTGCGCGACTTTACCGCCCTGTCGGAGAAGGCGGAAGCCGAACAGGTCGTGGCAGCGCTCAACGCTAGCTTCGATCGCATCGCCGGCGCCGTTCACGCTTTTGGCGGCGAGGTGCTGAAATTCATCGGCGACGGGGTGCTGGCGATCTTTCCTGTCGGCGAGCGCTCGGCTTCCGAGGCTTGCGAGGCCGCGTTGCGCGCGATCGGAGCGGCGCGGGCGGGAATGGCGCAGCTCAATCAGGTTCGTACCAGACAGGGCATGCCCGAGCTGCAGTTCGGCATGGCGCTGCATCTGGGCGACATGGTGTGGGGCAATGTCGGCACAGCCGACCGGCTCGATTTCACCGCGATCGGCCCGGCCGTGAATCTCGTCAGCAGGCTCGAAGGCCTGTGCCGGCCGCTTGGACGGACTGTGCTGATCTCCGGCGCTGTCGCGGCGGAAATATCAACGCCCCTGGTCCCGCTGGGCGAACACCAATTGCGCGGAATCGCCAGATCGTGCGCCGTCTTCGGCCTATCGGACGGGTGATCCCCCCGTCTATACCAGGAGCGCCCCCAATGATCCTGCTTCGCCCGCCTGTTCAAGCCGAACGCTTTGTTCTATGCCGCAATGCAACCATCTTCGCCCGGCATAGGCGAAAACCGGGATCGAAGACCAATGAATGAAGCAACGCCGCCCAATCGCTGCCGCATCGTGCTGATCGCGCCGCCGCTTGCGACGGCCGAACACATCTGCGCGGCGTTCGAGGGCGGCGACGTCGCTTCGCTGATCCTGCCTGACAACGGCATGGACGATGCCGCCTTCCAGGCTTTCGCCGAGAAGATCGTGCCGGTCGCGCAAGGTGCCGGCATCGCCGTCATCATCGCCGGCGACAGCCGCATCGCCGGCCGCGTCCACGCCGACGGCATCCATGTCGAGGCAAACCGCCGGGAACTCGCCGAGACGATCGAGCGCTTGGCGGACAAGATGATGGTCGGCGCCGGCGGCGCCAAGACACGCGACGACGCGCTGCAGCTCGGCGAGGAGCGGCCCGACTATATGTTCTTCGGCCGCTTCGGCTACGACAACAAGCCGGAGCCGCATCCGCGCAACCTCTCGCTCGGCGAGTGGTGGGCGCAGATGATCCAGATTCCCTGCATCGTCATGGCCGGCTCCGAGCTCGCCTCGGTGGAAACGGTAGCGGCCACCGGGGCCGAGTTCGTGGCGCTCTCCAGCGCCGTTTTCGCCGACGGCACCGATCCGCGCGCGGCGGTCGCCGCCGCCAACGCGCTGCTCGACGAAACCGCGCCGCGCTTCGAGGACTGACGTGGGCTGCCCCCGGCTTTTCTTCGCGGCATTGGCCGCTGCCTTGACGATCCAGACGGCCGCGGCGGCGGGCGCGGAGACCGTGCCGCTGCCGCAGCCCAGGCCGGACACGAGCGCGCCGGATACAAGCGCCCCCAATATTCGCGCCCCGAATACTGGCGCGCCCAGCACAAGCGTCCCGAGTCCTGGCGCGGCGCATATTGGCAAGCCGATCGAGACACCGCTGCCGCAGCCGGCGACGCTCGCGCCGCCATCCGCCGACACCGTCAATCCCGACCGCTTCGGCGCCAAGCCGGCGGACGCCGCCTACGGCGCCTTCCAGCGCGGGCTCTACAAGACCGCCTACAACCTCGCCATGGTCCGGGCCAAGAACGGCGACCCCGCGGCCCAGACGCTGGTCGCCGAAATCCTGTCGCGCGGATTGGGCGTGCCGCTCAACGCGGCCGAGGCCGCGAAATGGTATGGACTTGCCGCCGAGCAGGGCGTGCCGGAGGCGCAGTTCCAGTATGCGCTGATGCTGCTCGACGGGCGCTATGTGAAGAAGGACGACAAGGAAGCCTATGCGCTGATGCAGGCCGCCGCCGAGGCCGGCAACCGCCTGGCGCAGTTCAATTTCGCGCAATTGCTCGTCCAGCAGGATCCAGGCGTCGCCGGCATTGCCAAGGCCGCCGCGTATTACCAGCGTGCCGCCGACACCGGCCTTGCCGACGCCGAATACGCGATGGCGCAAATCTACGCCAACGGCGCCGGCGGCAAACCGCGCGACGACGCCAAGGCACGCGTGCTTCTGGCGCAGGCGGCCCGGCAGAACTACGACACCGCGCAACTTGATCTCGCCGCCTGGATGATCGAGGGGCGCGGCGGCGGGCGCGACCTGAAGTCGGGCTTTGCCTGGATGAGGCGCGCGGCCGAAGGCGGCAATGTCGCCGCCCAGAACCGCCTCGCCAAGCTCTATATGGGCGGCATCGGCACCGACCCGGACCTGATCCTGGCCGGCGCCTGGTACATCGTCGCCCGCCGCGCCGGGCTGATCGATCCTGAGATGGACGATTTCCTGCAAGGCCTCGACGACGGCCAGACCAAGCAGGCGTTGCAGAAGGCGAACCGGCTGCCCTGAGGGCGCCTCGCCGCGGCGGCCGACTCCGTGACCGCCACCCTCCCTTGCCTCTCCGGACAATTTGTGGTCTTGGAGGCGCCAAAGCGCGATCTGCGCGGAAAAATCTCATTCCGGATCAGTTCATCATGGCCAAGATCAGTGGCAGCGAAATCCGTCCCGGCTATGTCATCGAGCACGATGGCGGCCTGTGGGTGGCCGTCAAGACCAACACCGTCAAGCCCGGCAAGGGCGGCGCCTACAACCAGGTCGAGCTGAAGAACCTGATCAACGGCACCAAGCTCAACGAGCGCTTCCGCTCGGCCGAGACCGTCGAGCAGATCCGGCTCGATCTGAAGGACTTCTCCTTCCTCTACGAGCAGGGCGACGCGCTGGTGTTCATGGATACCGAAAGCTACGAGCAGCTCGAACTGCCGAAGGATTTTGTCGACGAACGCGCCGCTTTCCTTCAGGACGGCATGATGGTGACGGTGCAGCTCTATGAGGAACGGCCGATCGGCATTTCGCTGCCCGATCAGGTGACGCTGACCATCACCGAGGCCGATCCGGTGGTGAAGGGTCAGACGGCGGCCTCCTCCTACAAGCCGGCGGTGCTGGAAAACGGCGTCCGCGTGCTGGTGCCGCCCTTCATCTCGGCCGGCGAGCGCATCATCGTCGACACCAACGAGATCACTTACGTGCGGCGCGCCGAGTAGACGGCCAGCAACAGGAAGAAAAAGTAATGGCACGCTCCGCGATCCTCAATGTCATGGTCCAGGCCGCGATGAAGGCCGGCCGCTCGCTGTCGCGCGATTTCGGCGAGGTGCAGAACCTGCAGGTCTCGATGAAGGGACCGGGCGACTATGTCAGCCAGGCCGACCGCAAGGCGGAGGAAATCGTCTTTGCCGAACTGTCCAAGGCCCGCCCCGGCTACGCTTTCCTGATGGAGGAGCGCGGCGCCGTCGCGGGCGAGGATGACCAGCATCGCTGGATCGTCGACCCGCTCGACGGCACCACCAACTTCCTGCACGGCATCCCGCTCTTCGCGGTATCGATCGCACTCGAGCGCCAGGGGCAGATCGTCGCCGGCGTCGTCTACAATCCGGCGATGGACGAGCTCTACACCGCCGAGCGCGGTGGCGGCGCGTTCATGAACGACCGCCGGCTGCGGGTCGCCGGCCGCGCCAAGCTTACCGATGCCGTAATCGGCTGCGGCGTGCCGCATCTCGGGCGCGGCCAGCACGGCAATTTCCTGATCGAATTGCGCAATGTCATGGCCGAGGTCTCCGGCGTTCGCCGCCTCGGCTCCGCCTCCCTCGATCTCGCCTACGTCGCCGCCGGCCGCATGGACGGGTTCTGGGAAGTGGGCCTGTCCGCCTGGGATATCGCCGCCGGCCTGCTCCTGATCCGGGAGGCGGGCGGCTTCGTCTCCGACTTCGAAGGCGGACAGGATATGCTGGAGCGCGGCTCTGTCGTCGCCGGCAACGAGGGCATCCAGCGCGCTCTGCTCAAGACCGTGAAGAAGCCGCTCGCATCCCGCTGACAGGCAATTCGTGTCGACGGGCACGGCGCGTTGAAGCGCCCCTTTGCGCGTCGAAAGGCCGCGCGGCTGTAGTCGCAAAACCGCAACCGAAGCTTGAAATACTGGTCCGCGACTGCCCAGATAGGGGGCTTGCAGGATCATTCATGAGCGACGCGCGGCCAGACTCCCAGATCAAAATCGGGACCCAGATTGAAATCCCCTTCGTGGGTCGCTGGCATTACTCGCGCGCCGAGATGATCGCCGACGGCATTGTCCATGCCGTGGGCATCGTGCTGGCGATCGCGGCCGGCTCGGCCTTCCTGGCTTTAGCCGCCTTCCATTCCGGTCCCGGTGAATATGTCGCCGCGGTCTTCTACGTCGTGGCGCTGCTCACCGTGCTGTCGGTGTCGCTGGCCTACAATCTGTGGCCGATATCGTGGCCGGCGAAATGGATATTGCGCCGCTTCGACCACGCTGCGATCTATCTTCTGATCGCCGCCACCTATACGCCTTTCCTCGCCCAACTCCACGGCTCGCCGCTGACCGTGCCCATGATCATCGTCGTTTGGACGGCGGCAGTGATGGGGATCGCAATCAAGATGTTCCTGCCCGGGCGCTACGACCGCCTGGCGATCGTCTTCTACCTCGCCATCGGCTGGAGCGGCATCGCACTGGCCGGACCGCTGGTCGAGACCCTGCCGACAGCTTCGATCGTGCTGCTCGTCGCCGGCGGCATCGTCTATTCCTTGGGTGTCATCTTCTTCGCCTGGAAAGGCCTGCGCTTCCACAATGCCGTCTGGCACGGTTTCGTCGTCACCGGCGCCGGGCTGCATCTGGCCGCCATGGTCGACTGCCTGGTGATCAGCCGGTTCTGAGCGCCAATGCATGTCGCCCAAAGTGCGCAGCGGTTTTGGGAGAACGACATGCATCAAACAAAGATTTAAAGCGCGTCGCCCGAATACCTTTCGGCGCGACGCGCTTTAGGCTGCGGCGATATTGCCAAGCGCCATTCAATTTGGTCACAATTCCGTTTAGAGTTGCGACAAATTCGCGGCGGTGGCATCGGAAACGGGGCACGGATGGCTTTTCTCAGATCCTTCGGCAGGCGCTCGGATGTCCTGGTCTACGATCCGCACAAGCTGTCGAGCCCGCAGGTCTTCCTGCTCACCATGGTGATCTTCCTGGTCATCGTCGCTTTCATCGCCGCCATCCTCACCCGCCAGATCTCGAGAGCCTTCTCCAGCAATCCCGGCCTCAACGGGCTGATCATCGGCGTGCTCGCGGTCGGCATCCTGCTCGCCTTCGTCCAGGTCGGCCGGCTGTTCCGCGAGGTGCGTTGGGTCAATTCCTTCCGTGCCGGCTCCGAGACCACCGAGCCGGTGCTGCTGGCGCCGATGAAGGCGATGATCGGCCGCTCGTCGACGATCGCGTTCTCGACCTCGTCGATGCGCACCATGCTCGATTCCATCGCCACCCGCCTCGATGAAACCCGCGACACCTCGCGCTATCTCGTCGGCCTCCTGATCTTCCTCGGCTTGCTCGGCACCTTCTGGGGCCTGCTCAACACCATCGCCTCGATCCGCGAGACCATCGAGGCGCTCGATCCCGGCAGCGGCGACGCCGCAGCCGTGCTCGAGGCGCTGAAGCAGGGCCTTTCGGCGCCGCTCGCCGGCATGGGCACGGCCTTCTCGTCCTCTCTGTTCGGTCTCTCCGGCTCGCTGGTGCTCGGCTTCCTCGATCTGCAGGCCGGCCGCGCCCAGACCCGCTTCTACACCGAGCTCGAGAACTGGCTGTCCTCGGTCACCGACCTATCGTCCGACATCGTCGTCTCGGATTCGGCCCGCGCCGAACCGTCGGAGGAGATCCGCCTGCTGTCGGAGCGGCTGCGCAGCCTGCAGGAGAATGGCGGCGGCTCCAATCCGCGCGTCGCCACCGCCATGGCCAACCTCGCCGACGGCATCTCCGGCCTGGTCAAGAACATGCGCTCCGAGCAGCAGATCATGCGCGACTGGGTCGAGGCGCAGTCCGACGAGCAGAAGGCCATGCGCAACACCCTGGAAAAGATCGCCGACGCGCTGAAGAAGCAAGGGGTCCACTGACGTGGCGCTGGCAAGACGGCGCGCCGACCGCCGCATCGACTACTGGCCGGGCTTCGTCGACGCGCTGTCGACGCTGCTTTTGGCGATCATGTTCCTGCTCACCGTCTTCGTGCTGGCGCAGTTCCTGCTCAGCCGCGAAATTTCCGGCAAGGACACGGTGCTCAACCGCCTCAACTCGCAGATCAACGAACTGACCCAGTTGCTCGCGCTGGAGCGCTCGAACAGCCAGGACAAGGAGGATACGCTCGCCAACCTGCAGGCTTCGCTGTCGGCGGCGGAAGCGGAAAAGAGCCGTCTGCAGCAATTGCTTGACCAAGGCGCCGGCGCCGGCGATGCGGCCAACAAGCGCGCCGAAGCGCTGTCCGGCGAGCTCAGCAACCAGCGGCAGATCAGCCAGCAGGCGCTGAGCCAGGTCGAGATCCTCAACCAGCAGATCGCGGCGCTGCGCAAGCAGATCGGCGCGCTCGAGGACGCGCTCAACGTCTCCGAGCAGCGCGATCGCGACTCCAACACCAAGATCGCCGACCTCGGCCGCCGCCTGAACGTAGCGCTTGCGCAGCGCGTCCAGGAGCTCAACCGCTACCGCTCCGATTTCTTCGGCCGGCTGCGCGAGATCCTCGCCGACCGCGAGAACATCCGCATCGTCGGCGACCGCTTCGTCTTCCAGTCGGAGGTGCTGTTTCCGACCGGCTCCGAGGTGATCAACGATGCCGGCAAGGTCGAGATGAAGAAGCTCGCCGACGCCATCATCGAATTGCAGAAGGAAATCCCGCCGGAGATCAGCTGGGTGCTGCGCGTCGACGGCCACACCGACAACAAGCCGCTGTCCGGTACCGGACGCTATCGCGACAACTGGGAACTTTCGACGGCGCGCGCGACCTCGGTGGTGAAGTTTTTGATAGAGAACGGCGTGCCGGCCAACCGGCTGGTCGCCGCCGGCTTCGGCGAGTTCCAGCCGCTCGATCCGGCAGCTACGGATGAGGCGCGCAGCAAGAACCGCCGTATCGAACTGCAG